>DATBIU010000077.1:0-8851 GCA_036556765.1 Gemmatimonadaceae bacterium
GATGGAGCGGCTCGACGTCGACCTCCTCGCGCGCGCCTACCGGTTCTCCGACCGCGCCCACGCGGGCCAGAAGCGCTCGTCCGGCGACGCCTACGTCTCGCACTGCGTCGAGGTCGCGAAAATCCTGGCCGAGCTGCACCTCGATTCGGTGACGGTCGCGAGCGGGCTCATCCACGACGTCATCGAGGACACCGGGGTCAGCGCCGAGGAGATCGAGCGGGAGTTCGGCACCGAGATCGCCAGCATCGTCGATGGCGTGACGAAGATCGGGAACATCACCTTCCGGTCCACGCAGGAACGGCAGGTCGAGAACTATCGCAAGCTGCTGCTGTCGATCGCGAAGGATGCGCGCGTCATCCTGATCAAGCTCGCCGATCGCCTGCACAACATGCGCACGCTCGACTATCTGCCGGACGAGAAGCGCCGGCGCATCGCGCAGGAGACGATGGACCTCTACGCCCCCCTCGCGCATCGCTTCGGGATGGCGAAGCTGCGGTGGGAGCTGGAGGACCTGTCGTTCAAGCATCTCGAGACCGACGGCTACAAGAGTCTCGCGAAGCTGGTCGCGGCCAAGCGCGCCGAGCGCGAGGGACTCATCGCGCAGATGCGTGATCCCATCGAGCGCGTGCTCCGCGACGCGGGCCTCGTCCACGCCGAAGTCACCGGGCGGCCCAAGCACCTGTGGTCGATCTTCAAGAAGATGAAGCAGCGCGAGAAGCCATACGAGGAGATCTACGACCTCATGGCGATTCGCGTGCTGGTCAACACCGTTCCGGAGTGCTACCACGCGCTCGGCCTCATCCACGAGGGGTGGACCCCGCTCCAGGAGCGCATCAAGGACTACATCGCGCAGCCGAAGTCCAACGGGTACCAGTCGCTGCACACGACCATCTTCGGCCCCGGCAAGCAGCTGTTCGAGATCCAGATCCGCACCCGCGACATGCATCGCACGGCGGAGTTCGGGATCGCGGCGCACTGGCTGTACAAGGAGACGGCGAAGACCCGCGACGAGCTGGACGAGAAGCTCGGGTGGTTCCGCGAGATCCTCGCCATGCAGCTCGACGCGAAGACGCCTGACGAGTTCCTCGAGTTCCTCAAGCTGGACCTCTATCAGGACGAGATCTTCGTCTTCACTCCCACCGGCGACGTCATTCAGCTTCCGAAGGGCGCGACGCCGATCGACTTCGCGTTCGCCGTGCACACCGAGGTCGGAACGCGGTGCCACGGCGCGAAGGTGAACGGCAAGATCGCGCCCCTCTCCCGGCAGCTGCGCAACTCGGATCAGGTGGAGATCCTCACGTCCTCATCGGCGCGTCCGAGTCGCGACTGGCTGGCGCACGTCCGAACGGGGCGCGCCCGTCACAAGATCCGGCAGTGGATTCGTAACGAGGAGCAGGCCACGTCGGCCAAGCTCGGCCGCGACATCCTCGATCGCGAGGTGAGGCGCCGTCGCCTCGAGAAGCCTGACGACGCTCAGCTGCTGGCGGTCGCGAAGCAGCTCTCGCTCGCCGACGCCCGGCAGCTGATCGCGTCGATCGGGCAAGGGGACGTGCACGTCTCGCAGGTGTTCAAGCTGCTGTACCCGGAGGCCGACGAGACACCCGAGCAGCCGGTGAAGGCGGCGAGCGCGTTCGAGCGGCTCGTCGACCGCATGCGCGGCACCACGCGCGGCGTGCGCATTCAGGGCGTCGACGGCCTGATGATCCGGTACTCGCAGTGCTGCCAACCCGTGCCCGGCGACCCGGTGGTCGGCTACGTCACGCGGGGCCGCGGGGTGAGCATCCACCGCGCGGACTGCCCCAACCTGCTGCTGCTGTCGGCGGAGCCAGAGCGACGCCTGGAGATCGACTGGCAGGAGATGGAGGGGGAGCTCTTCGTCGTCCGCCTTGGCATCGAGGCGACCGATCGGCGCGGCCTCTACGCCGACCTCGCCGGCGCGGTCACCGAGACCGGCACGAACATCAAGAGCCTGGAGATGCGCAGCGGCGACGGCGGTGTCTTCGGCTCGGTGCTGGTCGAGGTCGAGAACCTCTCGCACCTTCAGAAGATCGTGAAGGCCATCCGGCGGGTGAAGGGCGTGACGGACGTGGCGCGGCGCGAGAGGGTGGCGGCGGAGTAGCGGGGGTCGAGGTGTCGAGGTGTCGGGGGATCGAGGGCGCCGGTCGAGATCGCGATTCGGCGCCCTCGATCCCTCGACACATCGACACCGTGACCCCCTCGCCCGAAGAAACACCGGAGCCCTATATTTAACCCCCATGGCCACCTTCGACTTCCAAGCCCCATTCTCCCCGGCCGGGGACCAGCCGCGCGCCATCGCCGAGCTCACGGCGGGGCTGGCTCGTGGGGACCGGTTTCAGACGCTCCTCGGCGTCACCGGGTCCGGGAAGACGATGACCATCGCCAACGTCATCAAGGCGCATGGCCGGCCGACGCTCGTCCTGTCGCACAACAAGACCCTCGCGGCGCAGCTCTATGGCGAGCTGAAGAGCTTTTTCCCGCACAACGCGGTCGAGTACTTCATCTCGTACTACGACTACTACCAGCCGGAAGCGTACGTCCCGTCGACCGACACGTACATCGAGAAGGATGCGTCGATCAACGAGGACATCGACCGCCTGCGGTTGCGAGCGACGTCGAGCCTCATGGAACGCGACGACGTGGTCATCGTCGCCACGGTCTCGGCGATCTACGGATTGGGCGACCCGATCACCTATCGCGAAACGTGCGTGACGCTCGAGCGGGGCCAGCACATCGCCCGCGACGAGATCCTCCGCTCCCTGGTGCGCATCCTCTACAATCGCAACGACGTCAGCTTCGATCGTGGCACCTTCCGCGTTCGCGGCGACACGGTCGAGATTCTGCCCGCGTACGAGGAGCAGGGCGTCCGGATCGAGATGTGGGGCGACGAGATCGAGCGCATCTCGAAGATCAACGTGCTCACCGGCGAGACGATCGCCGTGCTCGACAAGGCGGCGATCTATCCGGCGAAGCACTTCGTGACCGCGCGGCCGACGCTCGAGCGCGCCGTCGGCGCCATTCGCGCCGAGCTGGCGGACCGGCTGGCCGAGCTGCGAGGGCAGGGGAAGCTGCTGGAGGCGCAGCGCCTGGAATCGCGCACGAACTTCGACATCGAGATGATGCTCGAGGTCGGGACGTGCGCGGGCATCGAGAACTACGCGCGTCACCTGTCGCAGCGCCAGGTGGGCGAGCGACCGGCAGTGCTCTTCGACTACTTCCCCGAGGACTTCCTCGTCGTCGTCGATGAGTCGCACGTCTCGTTGCCGCAGATCGGCGGCATGTTCAACGGCGATCGGGCGCGCAAGCTCACCCTCGTGGAGCACGGATTCCGGCTGCCCAGCGCGCTCGACAACCGCCCGCTCATGTTCGACGAGTTCCTCACGCTCACCCCGCGCGCGATCTTCGTCTCGGCGACGCCCGCCGAGCTGGAGCTCCAGCTCTCGGAGGGCGTGGTGGTCGAGCAGATCATTCGGCCGACGGGTCTCGTCGATCCCGAGATCGACGTGCGCCCGGTGCGGGGCCAAGTCGACGATCTGCTGAACGAGATCCACGTTCGGGAACGGCGCGGCGAGCGCGTGCTGGTCACGACGCTCACGAAGCGCATGGCCGAGGATCTCACGGACTATCTCCAGCAGATGGGCGTGCGCGTTCGGTACATGCACTCCGACATCGACGCGATCGAGCGGATGGAAATCATCCGCGGCCTCCGGTTGGGCGAGTTCGATGTGCTGGTCGGTATCAACCTGCTGCGCGAAGGGCTCGACCTGCCCGAGGTCTCGCTGGTGGCGATTCTCGACGCCGATCAGGAGGGGTTCCTTCGAAGCGACCGCTCGCTCATCCAGACGGTGGGGCGCGCCGCGCGCCACGTCGCCGGGACGGCGATCTTCTACGCCGACCGCATGACGGGATCGATGCAGCGGTGCATCGAGGAAACGAAGCGGCGTCGCGAGATCCAGGTCGCGTTCAACCAGGAGCATGGGATCACGCCGCGCACGGTCGCGAAGAGCGTCGACCAGGTGCGCTTCAGCACCCGCGTGGCCGACGCCCGCACGCCGGACCGTGAGGACAAGGGACGCCGCGTGGCCGAGCCGGCGGCGACGTACGCGAGCGAGATGGATACGGCCGCCCTCATCGAGGTGCTCGAGAAGGAGATGAAGGAGGCCGCGGCCAACCTCGACTTCGAGGCGGCCGCGCAGCTTCGCGACCAGCTCTTCGAGCTTCGCGCGAAGCGCGACACGCACGACCGCGCACGAACGGGCGGGCTCGAGCGGATCAAGGCGCGCCGATAGCGCCGCACCGCCTAACCAGTGCGCACGCCTCATCACGTCATCCCGCCGCTGGCGGCAACGGGCACGGTGGCCGTCAGCGAGCCCGAGCTTCGCGCGTGGGGCGAGCGACTGGGACGTGCCGCGACCGCGCCGCTCGTCATCGCGCTCTCGGGCGAGCTCGGCGCGGGGAAAACGACGCTCGCGCAGGCCATCTGCCGTGGAGCCGGGGTTCGGGACTTCGTGACGTCCCCGACGTTCGCGCTCGTGCAGCGATACGAGGGAGCCCGCTTTCCCGTCTACCATCTCGATCTCTATCGGCTCGAGTCGCCCGGGGAGCTGGTGAACCTGGGCTGGAACGACGTCCTGCGAGACAACGCGCTCGTCCTCATCGAGTGGCCCGAGCGCGCCGAGGGTCACCTTCCCGGCGACGCGCTCCACATCGAGATCGAGCATCATCCCACCGACCCGGCGCGACGCGTGCTGCTCGCCGGATGAGCGGGCTCACCCTAGCGCTCGACGCCTCGACGTACACGGCCAGCGTGGCACTGGTGCAGGACGACCGCCTGGTGCGGGAGGAGATGGTGGCGATGCGCGACCCGCGGCACGAGCGCCTCATGCCCGCCGTGGCCGACACCCTTGGTACGGCCGGCATGCGGGACGTCGGCCGCATCGTCTGCGGAGCGGGGCCCGGCAGCTTCACCAGCCTCCGCATCGCGGCGTCGATCGCGAAGGGCCTGGCGGTCGCGTCGGGGAAGCCGTTGTTCGCGGTGTCGTCGCTGGCCCTGCTTGTCGCCGGCACGGAGACAGCGCCGCCGAGTGGCCGCTGGCTCTGCCTGCTCGATGCGATGCGTGGCGAGGCCTTCGCGCAGGCATTCGAGGTCGCATCGTCCGGAGCAATCAGCGAGGCGTCGGACGTGCGCGTAGTTCGAGAGGACGAAGTATCGGCGCTCGCGCGTGCGATGCAGGCGCGCACCATCGGCCCCGGCCGTGACATGCACGCGGTGCCACACGCGCGCGGTGTGTTGCGTCTCGCGACGCACGCGTCGCTGGAAACGCCGGTGGACCTTGCGTCGTGGGAGCCGGACTACGGGCGGCTGGCCGAGGCGCAGGTTCGGTGGGAAGCGACACATGGCCGGGCGCTCGATGGCCGGCCGCGGTAACGGGAGGAACGCTGTGAGCGCGCAACGGGTGCGGCAGGCATCTCGCGGAGGCTCGGTGACGATCGCCCCGGCGGCGACCGCCGACCTGGACGCCGTCGTGGCGCTGGAGACGGTGGCGTTCGCCGACCCGTGGACGCGTTCGGCGTTCGACGCCGCGCTGAGAGAGCGGCATTCGCGATTTCGCGTCGCGCGATCGCCGGATGGCGCGCTGCTCGGGTACATCGTCGCGTGGTTCGTGCTCGATGAAGGGGAGATCGCCAATCTCGCCGTCGTGCCGGCGGCGCGCCGGACGGGAGTGGCGCGCGCGCTGCTGGACACGATCATTGCCGAAGCGCGTGCGAGTCGCATCGCGCGAGTGTTTCTCGAGGTGCGCGAATCGAACCTGGCGGCCCGCGCGCTGTACGCGTCGCGGGGATTCACCCCGCTCGCGCGACGCGCGCGGTACTACCGCAAACCGGTCGAAGACGCGATCGTGCTACGGCTGGACTTGTGATCGAGCGGAGAGTGCAACGGAATCGGGTGGCGCGGGACGTTTCGGTTTCGCGCGATCCCGACCTGGTCGTTATCGTGAGCGACGAAACAATGGGCCATCGCCAGGAGGAATCGTGAGTCGAAGCCTGAACAAGGTGACGTTGATCGGGAATCTCGGGGCGGACCCCGAAGTGCGGTCGACGTCGGGTGGCAACCGCGTGGCGACCTTCTCGCTCGCCACCAGCCGGTCGTGGAATGCTGCTTCGGGAGAGAAGCAGGAGAAGACGGAGTGGCATCGGTGCGTCGTCTGGAATTCGAAGGCATCGACGCTGGCCGACATCGTCGAGCGCTACCTCAAGAAGGGCGACAAGGTGTACGTCGAGGGGCGCATCGAGTATCGGCAGTGGCAGGACAAGGAGGGTCAAACGCGCTACAGCACCGAGATCAACGTGCGCGAGCTGATCATGCTCAGCGGCCGCAGCGGCGGCCCGGACGCGGAGGCGGCCGAGGGGTCGAGCCGGCGGCCGGCCGCGGCAGCGAAGGGGGCCGCGGGCGCGGCGGGGGCCGCGAGCGGAGACTTCGAGGACTTCCGAGGCGCGCTCGAGGAAGAGGACGACGATTTGCCCTTTTAGTGTGAGCACCAAGGAATGAGGAGTGAGGAATTCGATTGGCGCGGGGTTCACTCGATCGATTTCCTCACTTCTCGCTCTTCGTTCCTCATCGCCGTCCCGTCCGTGACCTCGCCCGGGCTCCCCGCGTCTCCACTGTGGACAGAATCACCGGGTTCGTGGGCGAATTGACCGATCGCGCTACGAACGCCTTTTCTCTTGCCACACTGGGGATCGTTCGATGCCGCGTCTTGAACGCAGCGCGCCGGTGAAGCGGCGCCCAGCCCTTCACACTTTGCGCATGGCCGGAACGCGAGCGGCGCTCATCGCTCTCGTCGTGCCCGCGTTTGCGCTCGCGCAGGAGGCGACGGGCCGCCGCACGCATGTCGTCAAGACGGGCGACACGCTGTGGGATCTCGCCGGAGCCTACCTGAGCGACCCGTTCCTGTGGCCGGAGATCTACCGGATCAACACAGACGTCGTCGAGGATCCGCACTGGATCTATCCCGGCGAGGTGCTTCAGATCCCCGGTCCTGGCGAGCTGACGGTTGCCGCCGACCAGCCTCTGCCGGTCGAGCAGGGCGTCGAAGACCAGCGGCCGGTAGGGCCGACGATCTTCGCCCGTGCGCAAACCGGTCCGAGCTACGGGCAGCGCCAGCTAACGGCCAATCGCCGCATCGCGATGCCGGAGGAGATGGAGCGTGCCGCCGTCCGCGAGGGCGAGTTCATCGCCGCGCCGTGGATGGACCGCAATGGGGGCCCGGAGCAGCACGGCCGCATCGTCGCGACCGCAGAGCTTCCCGGAATCGGCCAGGCGTCGGACCCCATCCGTCTCGCCCCACACGATCGCATTTACGTCACATTGCCGCGCGACGTAGGCGCCACCGCCGGCGAGCGGTACTTGTCGTACGAGCTCGGCCCCTCGATGCCCCAGGGACAGATCGTCGTTCCGACCGGCATTCTCGTCGTCGAGAAGCCGGGGACCGACGAAGCCACCCTCGTTCGCATCGAGCGCATGTTCGGCGAGGTCAAGGTGGGCAACCGGTTCATTCCGCTCGAGCGCATTCAGCTGCCGACCGATGCCCGGCCCGCTCCGGTGGACCTGGGTGTCCGCAGTCGTGTGATCTGGGTCGCAAGCAACGCGGTGCTCCCTTCGATTCAGCACTATCTGCTGATCGATGCCAGCCGTAAAGACGGTGTGAGCCTCGGCGACCAGTTCACGCTCATGCGTGGACGGGTCGAGCTCGACCGCGGGGTCAAGCTGCCGGAGCAACCGGTGGCGCTGGCACAGGTGGTCCGCGTCACAGAGCGTGGGGCGACGGTGATGATCGTCGATCAGGTGCAGCCCAAGGTCCGCGAGGGCATGGAAGCGCGCTTGACGGCCAAGATGCCCTAGCCGCAGCGATGATGTAGATTGGGCGACGCATGATCGCGATCGCCCATTCTCTTGCCATCACGCTGTACCTCGGCGCCGCGGCACTGGCTGCGGCGCCGTTCGCGCGTCCGGTCCCCGCGCCAGTGCGCGGCGTAACGACGCTGCTCGGGCTCGGCGTGGCGATGCACGTCGTGGCGCTCCTCGATTTCATTCGCGCGCACGGGCAGGCGCCGGTGACGGGACTGGGCCCCGCGCTGTCGCTCGCCGCGTTGCTGGTCGCCGTGCTCCTGCTCGTCGTCGAGCTGATTGCGCGTGAGGTGAGCCTGTCGCTGGCGGCGGCGCCGCTGGCGGCGGCGCTCGCGGCGGTAGCGAACGTCGCCGGCCTCTCGCCGGAATCGATCGCGAGCGGCGTGCAAGGGGCGTGGCTCGCCGCGCACGTCGCGCTGAGCTTCCTCGGGATCGCCAGCTTCGCCACCGGCGCTGCCGCGGGGGTCATGTACATGGTGGAGCGGCGCGAGCTCAAGGCCCGACGGTTCGGCGCGATCTTCCGCTTCTTTCCGCCCCTGGATACGCTCGATCGCGTGAACCATCTCGCCTGTCTGGCGGGGGGAGCTGCGCTGACGCTGGGTGTGGCGATCGCGGTCGCGTACTCGGTCGAGTTTCAAACCGTGAACATGCCACAGATCCTGTGGGGCCTGGCGGCGTGGGCCGCGCTGAGCGTGATCGCCCTCGGCCGTGCGGTCGGCGGATGGCAGGCACGGCGCGCGGCGGTGGTGACCGCCGCGTCGTTCACGGCCGTCGTGCTCCTCTACGTCGCCCTTCGCGTGTCCGGGGCGGCGGGTGGCGGGTTCCTGTGAGCGGCTATCCCGTGCTGCTCGAGGGTCGCGCGATCACCGCGCTGGTCGTGGGCGGAGGGACCGTCGCGTCGCGAAAGGTGCGTGCGCTGCTGGC
>DATBIU010000078.1:0-4774 GCA_036556765.1 Gemmatimonadaceae bacterium
CGAGGGGTCGGGGGATCGAGGGCGGGCACCCTTGAGCACCTCGAGCACATTGAGCACCTTGAGCACCTCCGCCTTCTCCCCGAGGCCCCATGGACCGGCGCGCCTTTCTCGGCTCTCTCGGAGTCGCCGCTCTGACTCCACACCTCGCCCATCTCTCCGTCCGCCGGCTCAAGCGCGTGGGCATCCAGCTCTATGCCCTCCGTGACGACGCGCGACGCGATCTCGAGCGCACCATCGCCGACATCGCCGCCATCGGCTACAAGGATGTCGAGCTGCTCGGCTCGATGAACAACTTCGGGATGCCGCCGGCGCGCTTGCGCGCGCTCCTCGACCAGAACGGGCTGCGCGCACCCTCGACGCACGTGAGCGGCAACGCGCTCAACGAGCTGGACCGGAACCTCGACGACGCGAAGACCCTCGGACACGAGTACATCATCGTCGCCAGCCTGCCCATCACCGGCCCGCGCACGATCGAGGACTATCAGCGCTGGGCCGATCGTCTGAACGACGCCGCCAGGCGGGCGCGCGAGCGCCAGGTGTGGATCGGCTTTCACAATCACGCCAACGATTTCACTCCCGTCGGCGGGGTCGCGCCGTACGACGTCCTGGTGGAGCGCACCGATCCATCGATCGTCCGCATGCAGCTCGACACCGGCAACCTCGCGATGGCCGGGCTCGATCCGCACACGTACATGGGCCGGTTCGGCTCGCGCTACTGGACCTTCCACATCAAGGACGTTCCCCGCCCCGGCGCCACGAGCGACGTGGAGCTCGGCACGGGCGTCCTCGACTTCAAGCGGCTGCTGGCGAGCATCGATGGCATCGACGACAAGCATCTCTTCGTCGAGCAGGAGACGTATCCGGGGACGCCGCTCGAGAGCATGCGTCGCGACTTCAAGTTCATCTCGGAGCTGGAGTTCTGAGAAACAAGGGCGCTAAGGGCGCTAAGGGCGCCGGAAAGGCGCTGAGGGCGCTGGAAAAGCGCTAGGGTGCTGCAACGCGCCGCCAATCGTCGTGCGAAACTCGATCTGCCTCTGCCTCTCGCTGCTGCTCGCCAGCCCGGTCCTGGCGCAGCGCGACATCGGGCCGCCTCCCGGCCGGCTCGTCGACGTGGGCGGTTACCGTCTGCACCTGCACTGTGTCGGGGACGGATCGCCCACGATCGTGCTCGCCCCCGGTGCAAGCGCCTTCTCCATCGATTGGGCGCTCGTGCAGCCGGCGGTAGCGCGCACGAACCGCGCATGCTCGTACGACCGCGCCGACATGGGGTGGAGCGACTCCACAGGGCAGGTCGCGACACCGGCGAGAGCGATCGCCGATCTGCATCGGCTGCTCGCGGCGGCGGGGGAGAAACCGCCCTACGTTCTCGTCGGCGCATCGCTTGCCGGCATCCACGTTAGGCTCTATCACCTGCGGTATCCGGGCGACGTCGCTGGCGTCATCTTGATCGACCCGGCTCACGAAGACCGAATGTTCACCATGCTGAATGGGCAACCGGTCGCGATCGCGTCGCTCACCGCGGAGCAGCTCGTGTCGACACTGCCTTCACATCCGGTCAGGGTGCCGAGGCGCCAGCCCCAGCGGGGACCACCATTCGACAAGCTCCCCGGAGGTCTCTACGAGACTCGTGTTGCCCTGGATGAGCGGCTCATTGCCTCCATCCCGACGCTGGTTCCCCCCGAGATCGTTCGCGAGTCGGCGGAAGGAGAGCGCGCCGCGCTCGCGGCGCTGCGCCAGGCGAGCGCCGCGACGTCGAAACCGCTCGCGTCGCTGCCGCTCGTGGTCCTCACGCGGGGGGTCGAGTCGAGCCAGGAGCTCCGGGACGTCCACGCGAGCATTGCGCGCCTCTCGACGAATAGCCGGCACGCCGTCGTCCCCGGGGCCGGCCACGAGATTCACCTGTACGACCCCGCTGCCGTTGTCGACGCGATTGGCCAGGTGATCGAGGCCGTCCGCACAAAGCGCCCGCTCGCGGCTCGGTAGTCGTCGGCAACGCCACGAGGTCGGCTGCCGATCGCGGCCACCGCTCGACAAACGGATCACGTCGTTCCACATTCGCCGCATGCAAACCACAACGTACGACGCGATCGTGGTGGGCTCCGGGATCTCCGGTGGTTGGGCCGCGAAAGAGCTCACCGAGAAAGGGCTCCGCGTCCTGCTCCTCGAGCGGGGGCGCAACGTCGAGCACATCAAGGACTACGTCAACGCCACCAAGGGGCCGTGGGAGTACCCGCACCGCGGCGGTCGCACGCAGGAGATGGTCCGGCGATATCCGGTGCTCAAGCGCGACTTCCCGCTCAACGAGAAGAATCTCGACTGGTGGGCTTCGGACGAGGACTCTCCATACACCGAGGTGAAGCGGTTCGACTGGTACCGCGGCTATCAGGTGGGTGGGCGCTCACTGATGTGGGGGCGCTGCAGCTTCCGCCTGAGTGACATCGACTTCACGGCGAATCTCAGGGACGGCATCGCCACGGACTGGCCCATTCGCTACGCCGAGATCGCGCCCTGGTACGGCTACGCCGAGCGGTTCGCGGGGATCGCGGGCTCGAAGGAGGGGCTCGAGCAGCTCCCCGATGGCGAGTTCCAGCCGCCGATGGCGCTCAATTGCGCCGAACAGCTCATCGCGTCGCGCCTGACGACCCTGTTCGATGGGAAGCGGCGACTCATCTCGAGCCGCACCGCGAATCTCACCCAGCCGTTGCCGGGACGAGGCTCCTGTCAGTACCGGGACGCCTGCTGGCTCGGCTGCCCGCACGGCGCGTACTTCAGCACCCAGTCCGCCACGCTGCCGGCCGCCATGCGCACCGGCCGCCTAACGCTGAGGCCGTTCGCGATCGCCACCGAGGTGCTGTACGATCGCGACCGAAAGCGCGCGACGGGCGTGCGCGTGCTCGACGCCATCACCAACGACACCACCGAGTACACCGCCAGGGTTGTCTTCCTCTGCGCATCCACGCTCAACTCGACCTGGCTCCTCATGCGGTCGGCTACCGACGTCTGGCCGGGCGGGCTGGGCAGCAGCTCGGGAGAGCTCGGGCACAACCTGATGGATCATCACTTCCGCGTTGGCGCTGCCGGCAGAATCGAAGGGCTGGAGGACAAGTACTTCTACGGCCGTCGTCCGAATCCATCGTACATCCCGCGCTACCGCAACCTGTTCGGCGACAAGCGCCCGTATCTCCGCGGATTCGGCTACGAGGGCGGGGCCGGACGCGAGGGCTGGTCGCGCGCGGTCGCGGAGCTCGGTGTCGGCGGCACGTTCAAGGATGCGATGGCGGAGCCGGGACAGTGGACGATCGGCGCGACCGCGTTCGGCGAGATGCTTCCCAATCACGCCAACCGCGTGACGCTCGACGAGGCGAAGAAAGACAAGTGGGGGCTGCCCGTGCTCAAGATCGACTGCGCGATCGGCGAGAACGAGCGGCTGATGCGGAAGGACATGGCGGCGGATATGGCCGAGATCCTGGCCGCGACGGGCGTGAGGGACGTGCACACGTTCGACGACGAGTACTTCCCGGGCATGGGAATCCACGAGATGGGCACCGCGCGGATGGGCCGCGATGCGAAGACGTCCGTGCTCAACCGATGGAATCAGGTGTGGGACGCGCCGAACGTGTTCGTTACCGACGGGTCGTGCATGGTGTCGACCGCCTGTCAGAATCCCTCACTGACGTACATGGCATTGACGGCGCGCGCGGCCGATCACGCGGTGAAGGAGCTGAATCGGCGAAGCCTTTGAGGGTTGCGGGCCGATTGAGGGGCAAGGGCCAAGGGCCAGGGGCCACGGGTTGGGCCAGGGATTACCGTACTCCCTGGCCTAACCCATGGCCCTTGGCCCATGGCTCCTGGCCCATGTTCACGGGCCAGTGGGCTAGCAGGTCGGCGGGGTCGTCGTAGATCGCGATCGCGCCGTCGAGCGCGCCGTCATTCCACCACCCGCCGCATCGAAGGGCGATGGTGCGGACGTCGGCCTTCGCGGCCGCCTCGATGTCGTAGGGCGTGTCGCCCAGCATGAGCAGCTCGCCCGGCTTGAGCTTGCTCTTCTTGATCGCGGCGCCGATCACGTCCGGGTCGGGCTTCGAGTTGTCGACGTCGCCTGACGACGTGGCTCCGTGAATCAGGTCGTCGACGCCGGCCTGCCGAAGCAGCCCCTCCATTTCATCGCCGCCAGCCGACGTCGCCACGACGAGCGTGAGACCGTCGGCAAGAAACCGCTCGAGCAGCGCACGGGCGCCGGGCGTCGGCTTGAGCTGCGGGAGATAGCGTTCCTCGAAGATCCCCTTCTTTCGCTCGACGATCGCCTTGCCGTCGCGCGTATCGTGCTCGAATCCGGTCAATGACGGAATGAGCTTGTCGCTCCCCATGCCGACGAGGGGCCGCACGTGGTCGAAGGGGATGTCGAGCCCGTGCTCCGCGAACGCTCTCGTAAACGCGGCGGCATGCGCATCATTGCTATCGAGAAGGGTCCCGTCGATGTCGAGGAGGATGCCCTTGAGGTCGGACGTCGCCATGACCTCGGGATCAGCAAGAACTTGGCCGACGGGTCCTACCGCCCCACCGTCGACCACACCGCTGGATTCTCCGGCCCAGGCGCCAGAAGGGCGAACCGCGTCACACCTAACGACTCCATGCCACGCACCAGCTGGTCGAGCAGTCGCGCGTCGGTGAGCCATATGGCTGAGCCACCATTGGCACTCACGCCCCGGTCGGTTCTCGCCGGGGGAGCGGCGGGTTTGGCGGTTCGGGGTGTCGGGAGGTAGTTGAGAGGGGT
>DATBIU010000079.1:0-4447 GCA_036556765.1 Gemmatimonadaceae bacterium
GACATCATCCTCGCACTCGACGCCCTCGTAGATGCTCACGTTGTTCTGCACCTTCACGTTGTTGCCCAGCCGCGTGCCCGGCATCACGACCACGTTCTGTCCCAGACTGCACCGCTCGCCGATCACCGCGCCCCGATTCACATGACAGAAATGCCACACCCGCGTCCCCGTGCCGATCTGCGCCCCCTCGTCCACGTAGCTCGACTCGTGTACGAAGTAGCCGCCCGGCATCTCGCGAAGCTCGCTCACGAGCCGCGTCCCTCGTGGGAGAAGGCGCGCAAGGGCAGGTGAATCTCCCGCCCCGTCCGCGCCGACTCGTAGATGCCGAGAATCAGCTCCAGCGACTTGCGTCCCTCGCGACCATCCGTGCCCGCGGCAGCCTCGCCGCGCAGCACGCGCACCACATTCTCGTAGTACGGCCGGTGCCCCGACCCGTACACCGACAGCGGATCGGGCGCCATGCGCAGCGCCTCGGCCTCGCGATCGTCGTCGTGATACTCCGCGAACTGCCATTCCTCCACGCGGTTGAGCGCCGTTCCTCCGATCTGCACCGTCCCCTTTTCGCCCAGGATCGTGATCGACCCCTCCAGGTTCCTCGGGTAGGTGAGCATCGTCGTCTCCAGCACGCCTAACGCGCCGTTGCGGAAGCGCAGAATCGCCGCCCCGGTGTCCTCGGTCTCGATGCGCCGCGCCAGCGTCGCGATCTTGGCCGACACCGTCTCCACCGGCCCCATCAGCCACTGCACCAGATCCACGTAGTGGCTCGCCTGATTCATGAACGCTCCGCCATCGAACTCCCACGTCCCGCGCCACGGCGCCATGTCGTAGTAGGACTGCGGCCGGTTCCAGAACACGCGAACGCTCGCCATGTACACGCGCCCGAATCGTCCCAGCTCCATCGCGTGCTTCAGCAGCTGAATGCCGGGATTGAGGCGATTCTGCTTGACGACCAGCAGGTGCACCCCCGCGTCGTCACAGGTTCGCACCAGCTGATCCGCCTCCTCCAGACGCGTCGCCATCGGCTTCTCGCAGATCACGTGCAGCCCGCGCTCCGCCGCCATGATCCCATGCCGCGGGTGCAAGCCGCTCGGCGTGCAGATCACCGCCGCATCGGCGTCCGTCTCCTTCAGCATCGCCGCGTAGCTGGTGAATGCCGGCACTCCGTACCGCTCCCCTGCCACCCGGGCCCGGTCGGGCACATCGTCGCTCACGCCGACGAGGCTCAGCTCGGGATGGGCCTCGATGGCGTCGAAGTGCCGTTCGCTAATGCGGCCACATCCAACGACCACGACGCGAATGGGCTTGTCCGGGTTCGGCTCGGTTTTCATGCGCTCGATTCCATTCAGGGTTGCGTCGCGAGCGCGCTGACGTACGCGTCGCGAACGCGCTCGGTATACGAGCTCCACAGGAACTCGCGCGAACACAGCGCCAGCGCGTTCCGTCGCAGCTCGTCGCTCCCGGCGCGAAGACCGCGCCACACGCGGTCCGCCTCACTCACCAGCCGCGACCATGACACGTCGAACACGTCGACGACGAATCCCGCCGCATTGTCCTCGATCAGGCGGTCCACCCGCCCCGTGCCTCGCGACACGATCACCGGCAACCCCGCGGCAAGATATTCGCCAAGCTTCGTCGGCTGGCTGAACCGGTTCATCCGGCTCGGCGCGCGGAGCAGGAGCCCGGCATCGGCCGCGGAAAGGTAGCGCGCGACCTCTCCCTGGGCGACGGTCATCACCGTCGCCCGGTCTGGGGGAATCCCCTGCGCAGGCAGCATGCGGCGAAGCGCCTCGCTGTCGGACACGATCGCCAGCAGGTGTACGTCGTTATGCCGCTCGGCCATGGCGCGGAAGAAGGGAATCACCCCGTCGCCGATGTGCTGGTACTTCCCCAGGGTGCCGGCGTACGCGAGGACAATCTGGTGCGACAGACTGAGATCGGCGCGCGCCTTCTCCCGCGTCGCTCGCTCGAAGCTGACCGTCGGAACGCAGCACGGAACGTACGTGAGGCGATCCTTGGGAGCTCCCTCCCCCTCGAGCCACTCGATCATGCCCGGCGACACCGAGATCACGCCGGCGGCCCGGTCCAGGCTCGAGCGAAGCCGCGCCCGATGGTACGCGTACCCCTGAAGCGAATCGGCATCGGCGCCCTCGGGCCCGTCGTAGCCGCGCGCGAAGAGAAACTCCTCCGGCCACGCACCGCGAATGTCGGCGATGATCGCGCTCTGCGGCAGGTGCTCCCGGATCGCCGCCGCCCACTCGACCGCGTACTCGCCACGGCAGTGAAACACGATGCGCTGCCCCCGGGCCTTGCGTCGCAAGCGGCGCGCGACGAGCCACGCGTTGCGCCGCACCCCGAGCCGGCTCACGTAGGGGTGAAGCACGACATCGATCTCGGGAGCGCGCCGGCGAAACGATGCCACGCGGCGCCGCATGCGCGAGCCGAGTGCGACACGCGCCGGCTCCAGAAAGAGAGCGACGACGCGGGCTGGCCGCCGCGGTCCGTTGGTGCGGGCCTGCGTGCGCATGTGATCGATCACCTGCGAGGCGATCAGGTCGGCCAGCGATTCCCCCGCCACGATGTGCACCAGCACATAGCCGCGAGCATCGACGTTGGACACCGGCGTTCCGCTCACGCGCGCCACCGCCGGCGAGCCGGACCCGCCTCGGCAACCGCCGTCGCGATGCGCTGCCCGGCGTTTGCGCCCCCGAAGGCCTCGAGCACGTTCGCCGGAACGTCGCGACGCCCTCGGCATCGTTCCGCCAGCGCGTGCACGTCGCCGAGGCCATTGCCCGCGAGCACGTTGAAGCCCGCATCGACGCTCTCCGGCCACTCGGTCGTGTCGCGAAGCGTGATGCACGGCACGCCGTGGAAGAGCGCTTCCTTCTGGAGCCCGCCCGAATCGGTGAGCACCCCCCGAGCATGCAGAACGAGACTCTGCATCTCGAGATACCCCACCGGCTCGATGCAGACCACCCCGTCCGCTGCCGGGCGGCTCATCCCTAACGACGCGGCCAGCCGCGGATGCACCGGAAGCACGACGGGGGCGACATCGCGGCCGACCGACTCGAACGTCTCGATGATCGATCGCAGCCGTGACGGATCGTCCGTGTTCGCCGGCCGGTGAATCGTCGCGACGAAATACCCGCCGGAGCGCAGCCCGTCGGGGAGCGGGCGATCGAGCGCGGCCTGCCGCGCGCCGACGGCCAGGTCGAGCATCACATCCCCGACGAACAGCACGCCGCCGGTGATCCCCTCGCGCGCCAGCTGCGCCACCGCCGTCTGCGTTGGGCAGAACAGCTGGTCGCACAGATGATCGGCCACCACGCGATTCACCTCTTCCGGCATGTCCCGATCGTACGACCGAAGTCCGGCTTCCACGTGATCGACCGGCATCTGCAGCTTCGCGGCGGCCAGCGCTCCGGCGAGCGTCGAGTTCGTGTCGCCAAACACCAGCACGCGATCCGGACGCTCGGCCTCGAGCACCTTCTCGATCTCGGCCACCATCCGCCCCGTCTGCGCGCCGTGAGCCGCCGAGCCAATGCCAAGGTGAAAGGTGGGTGCCGCCAGGCCGAGCTCGCGGAAGAAGATGTCGCTGAGACGGTCATCGTAGTGCTGCCCCGTGTGCACGAGCATCTCCTCGATGCCCCCGTCGCGCAGCGCGCGCGACACGATCGCCGCCTTGATGAACTGGGGACGAGCGCCCACCACGGTCAGAACGCGCACGTGCCCCTCGATCGAGCGATCACGCCACCGCTGCGACGTCACGCTCCACGCCGCGCAGCTGCCGGAGCGACGTCGCGAACGTCAGCACGCCGAGGGCGGCCGGCGATGCCGGCGGCACGGCATCGACGTCGATGTAGCCGTCGACGACATCGCGGGCGTCCTCGAGTCGCTCCTTGAGCGCGGTGCTCACCGGCTCCTCGCGCCACCACTGCGCCCATGGGGCCATGAAGCCGACCTTGTCGCGGCGCTCGAGAATCTCCGTGGGGACGGTCCCGCGCATGGCATCGCGGAGAACCCGCTTGCTCCGTCCATCACGGAAGAGCATCGAGGAGGGAAGTGAGAGCGCGAGCTCGACGAGGCGGTGGTCGAGAAACGGGAGACGAACCTCTCGCGAGAAGGCCATCGAGTTGCGGTCCGCGTACCGGAGCAGCTCCTGCAGGTGGCCGTGCATGAGATCCGCGTACAGCCTGCGCTTCAGGGCATCGCCGGCGATCGCGAGCGTGCGCGAGCCCTCGGCGCCGAACTCCCGGCGCAGATCGGCGGAGAGGAAGGCGTTGTCGCGCCGCGAATCGATCGCCAGTGCCGACGGTGTACCGTTGGCCGCAAGGAGCGTCGATATCCAATAGCGAAGGGCAGCCTTCGGCGGCACCGGATCGACGCCAATGAAATCGCGAGTGGCCGCGCGCTCCCGCCGCCACGTGCGCCAGCGCCCGGCGCGCGCGAG
>DATBIU010000080.1:0-3068 GCA_036556765.1 Gemmatimonadaceae bacterium
GTGACACGTCGCCCGCTTCAGTACCCCCGCCGCCTTCACCGCATCCCGCATCTCCCGCTGGACCACCGTCTCGTGCAGATGATGCCGGTAACGCGCCCTCGTCGTGGAATCGACCGCCATCCGCGTGGACGGGAACACCCACTGCCACGGCAGCTCCGCCGCCGCGTTCGGATACTTCCGCGCCAGAGCCTGCGGCAGAATCGTCCGCCCGGCGCCCGCCGCCAGATCCCGCGCGTGCAAACGCCGCACACGCGTGACGTGCCGCTCGAGGCCCAACCGGGCCGCCGCCGGTAACATCGTCACACGGTCCCGGTCACCCTTCCCGCTGCGCACGGTGATCTGATTCATCCCGAAGTCCACGTCCTTCACGCGCAAACGCAACGCCTCCATCAGCCGAAGACCGGACCCGTACAGGAGCAACGCCACCAGACGCGGCGAGCCGCTCATCTTCGCCAGAACGGCACGCACCTCCTCCCGCGTCATCACCACCGGCAAACGCTGCGGGCGACGGGCGCGCACCACGTCCTCGATCCAGGGGGCGGGGTCGCGCAGCACCTCCGTGTACAGGAAGAGCAACGCCGCCAGCGCCTGGCTCTGCGTGCTCGCCGCCACGTTCCGGTCGGCCGCCAGATGCGACAGAAACTCGCGCATCTCCTTCTCACCTAACGTGCGAGGATGCTTCACGCCGTGAAACCGCACGTACCGCACGATCCACCGGACGTACGCCTCCTCCGTCAGCCGGCTCAGGTGCCGCGTGCGCATTGCGCGGCGAGCCGCGGGAATGAGCCGCTCCCGAGTGGTTGGCTCCGCCATGCCTTGAGAGATGTCAGCGCGCGTCTCCATCACCACGCCCCCTCCTACGCACCCCGCATCACGCCGTCGCGTAGATCCCGCGGGCCTCCGGCGTCACTCGGCGCCGCATGGCCATGACCGCCAGCCCCATCGCGATGAAGAGGAGCGCGATCAGCTGCGCCATCGTCAACGTCCCGAAAAAACGGTCGTCCTTCGCGCGGAAGAACTCGACGATGAACCGCTCGGCCCCCGCCATCACGCAGTACACGCCCATCAGCCACCCTTCGGCGTGCTTGTGGTCGCGCAGCCTCCACAGCACCAGAAAGAGAATGAAGGCCATCGTCACCTCGTACAGCTGCGTCGGATGCACCGCCAGTACCGTGCTCGGCGGCACATCGGCCGGTACGGGAATGCCGAACATCTCCTGCATGTTCTGCGCGGTCGACGGGGGCGCGCCATCCGGGAAGCGCACCGCCAGGGGCCCGTCCCACGGACGACCGTAGTCGTCGCCCACCGCCCAGCAGCCGGTACGACCGACGGCATATGCGGGCATGATCGCCAGGCCGGCGACGTCGGCGATCCGCCAGAAGCCGAGCTTCCGCTTCACCACCAGCGCCGTCACGGCGAGAATGCCGCCGATGAGCCCGCCCCAGAACACGAAGCCGCCGCGGCTGAACAGGGTGTCGATGTCGCCGGTCAACGCCACGAAATAGAGCTTCGCCCCGAGCAGGCTGCCGATCACCGCCGCGAAGATCATGTCCCCCACCGGCTCGGGATTGTGCCCGCGCCGCTTCAGCTCGCTCTGGGCGACGATCTGCGCCACGACGAAGGCGGCCAGCACCGCCAGGCCGAATCCGGTGATCGCGAGGGGCCCGACGTCGTACGCCAGGGGCTGGTGGTCGATCGTCATGCGGCGGTCAATCCGGGTAAGGGAAGCGAAGCATAGGCGTTCAGGTCGAGCGGCGCCCGCTCGCCCTGCTCATAACGAAACAGCCCCGCACGGGCGATCATCGCGGCGTTGTCGGTCGCCAGGCGCGGATTCGGGGCAAACACCTCCGCACCGAGCTCCGCGACGCGCGCACGCATTGCCTCGGCCAGCGTCTTGTTGCAGGCGACGCCACCGCCTAACACGATGCGCGTGCGCTGGTGCTCGCGAGCGGCGCGGTAGGTCTTCTCGACCAACGTCTCGATGAGCGCGTCCTGAAAGCCGCGCGCGATGTCCGCACGCTCGGTCTCAACGTCCGCGCGCTTCGTCGCATTCAGCACGGCGGTCTTGAGCCCCGAGAAGGAGACGTCGTAATAGTCGGGGTCCCCTACGCGCTGATCGCGCCGCAGCATCGGCCGCGAAAAGCGATGACGGGATGGATCGCCCGCCTTCGCGATGCGCTCGATGTGCGGGCCGCCGGGGTAGGGAAGGCCGAGCAGCTTCGCCACCTTGTCGAACGCCTCCCCCGCCGCGTCGTCACGCGTCTGGCCCAGCAGCCGATAGCGACCCCATGCCTCCACGTCCACGAGCAGCGTGTGTCCGCCGGAGACGAGCAGGGCCGTGAACGGCGGTACCGCCTGGGGATGCTGGAGCTGCGTCGCGAACAGATGCCCCTCCATGTGATGCACGGCGACGAGCGCGCGCCCACTCGCGAACGCGAGCGACTTGCCGTAGCTCACCCCGACGAGAAGCGCTCCCACGAGACCGGGCGCGTACGTCACCGCGATCGCGTCCACATCTTCGAGGGAGACGGCCGCCTCCTCGAGCGCACGGTTCACCACCGGCACGATACTCGTGAGGTGCGCGCGCGACGCGATCTCGGGAACGACGCCGCCGAACACCTTGTGGACATCCTGCGAGAGGATGACGAGCGAACGCTGCGCGACCTCATCCCCCGTTCCCTCGACGACAGCCGCCGAGGTCTCGTCGCACGAGGTCTCGATGCCGAGGATGCGGGTCACGGACGACGGCGGCTCCCCGTCGAGGCCGCGGCGGCCGGTGGCTCCGCCTCGGCCAGCGGCACGCGCACACGCACGAAGGCGGGACTCACGCGAACCCGCAGCCCTGCCGTGTCGAGCGCCACCGTCATCGGCGCCGTGTCGCGCACGACGAGGTCGATGCTGGCCGTCACGACGGTATCGATGGCGCGAACGGCGCGACGCTCGCCAATGAGCTGTACGCGCGTGGGCTCCACCTGTACCGGACCGGTCAGGCGAAAGCCGGAATCGGCGCGCACCCGCAGCGCGGACTGCACCGGCACGAACCGCTTCGTCTGCACGTCGAAGTAGAG
>DATBIU010000081.1:0-6687 GCA_036556765.1 Gemmatimonadaceae bacterium
TCGATCACCGTGCCCTCGCCGAGCTCCATGCCGAGCGCCACCGTCGCCAGGTTGCGCGACATGTACAGCGCGCGGCGCATCGGCATCGGGCCCTCGAACTTTCCGTCGTAGTTCTGCGGCGTCCAGTCCTCGCCCCCCATCTCGGGGACCATGATCGGCTCGTCCTGCACGATGTACGACGGCGGGCGGCCATTGCGCACCGCGGCGGCGTACACGATCGGCTTGAAGGTGGAGCCCGGCTGACGCAGCGCCTGGGTGGCGCGATTGAACTTCGAGTCGTCGAAGTCGCGCCCGCCGATCATCGCGCGGATGGCGCCGTTACGGGGATCCATGGCGATGAACGCGCCCTGGAGATAGGGCGAGTTCGCGGCTTCGCCGTTCTCATTGGTGGCGGCCTGCGCCAGGTACTTCTCGTACGTCATGTGCCGGTAGCGCGCGTATTTGCTGCTCTCCACCGCCTTGAGCTGTCGCTCGAGCGCGCGCTCGGCGGCCGACTGCATGTCGATGTCGAGCGTCGTGAACACGCGCAGCCCATCACGGTACAGCTTGGAGCCGAACTGATCGTCGAGCTGGCGGCGCACCCATTCGACGAAGTACGGCGCCATGTCGCCCGCTTCCTCGCGACGCGCGAGGTGGAGCGGGAACGCGCGCGCCAGTCGCGCGTCGGCCTGGTTGACGATGCCTTCGCGGCGCATGAGCTCGACGACCGTGTTGCGGCGCTGGATCGCGCGCTCCGGATAGCGGCGCGGATTGTATCGCTCCGGGGCCTTGGGCAGCGAGGCGAGCGTCGCCGCCTCGGCGAGATTCAGGTCACGAACCGACTTGCCGAAGTAGCGCTGCGAGGCCGTCTCGACGCCGTACGCGCCGTTGCCAAGGTAGATCTGATTGAGGTAGAGCTCGAGGATCTTCGCCTTGGGATACTTCGCCTCGATCTGGCGCGCGACCTTCGCTTCCTTGAGCTTGCGCGTGAGGGTCTTCTCTCGAGAGATGCGCTCGGGGAACACGTTGCGTGCGAGCTGCATCGTGATCGTCGAGAAGCCCTGCGCGTACGAGCCGCTCAGGACGTTGCGGCCGGCCGCGCCGGCGACACGCACCCAGTCGATGCCGGCGTGGTCGTAGAAGCGCTTGTCCTCGGTGATGACGAACGCGTCGCGGACATGCTTCGGAATCTCGTTCAGCTTGACGAGCGTGCGGCGCTCGAGGCCGATCTCGGCGATGAAGCGGCCGTCGGCGGCGTAGAGCTTCGACGTCTGCTGCGGAGTCCATTCGTCGAGCACCTGAATCGACGGGCAGGCGCCGCCGCGACAGATGAGCGCCCAGGCCGCGTACGCGAGCCCGGCGACGAACGCGAAGACGAAGGTGACGGAGAGGCCGGTAGCGCGCGCGAGGCGGGGACGCGTACGCCAGAAGCGGCGCGAGAATGGCGAAGCGGCCATGGTGTCGAAGAAGCTACACTCGCGGTTAGGGAGCGGCAACGCGCGCGCTACTGCCGCGCGGGAGCCGATTCTCTATCTTTGGGAAATGGTCGCGGATCACAAACGGGTGCTCGATGAGCTCGCCTGGCGCGGGCTCCTCCATCAGTACACCGAAGGGCTCGCTGAGTCCCTCGCCGCCGGGCCGGTATCCGCCTACTGCGGATTCGACCCCAGCGCGCCGAGCCTGCACGTGGGCAGCCTGGTCCCGATCATGGGACTGGTGCATCTGCAGCACGCCGGTCACCGGCCGATCGCCCTCGTGGGAGCGGGCACGGGGATGATCGGGGACCCGAGCGGGAAGCGCACCGAGCGCCAGTTGATGACGCCGGAAATGGTGGAAGGGAACGCGGCGCGGATTCACGATCAGCTCGAGCGGTTTCTGGAGTTCACCGGGCCGGCGGCGGCGCGCATGCGCAACAACGCGGAGTGGCTGCTTCCGCTGAGCGCGATCGAGTTCATGCGCGAGGTGGGCAAGCACTTCACCGTGAACTACATGATGCAGAAGGAAGCGGTGAAGGCGCGCCTCGAGGAGGGCATCTCCTACACGGAGTTCTCGTACATGCTCCTCCAGGCGTTCGACTATCTGGAGCTGCACCGGCGCGAAGGGTGTACGCTGCAAGTGGGCGGAAGCGATCAGTGGGGGAACATCACGGCGGGGATCGAGCTGATTCGCAAGGTCGCTGGCGCCCAGGCGCATGCGCTCACGTATCCGCTGTTCATCTCCGCATCGGGTGCGAAGTTCGGGAAGACGGAGGCGGGGGCGGTGTGGCTCGACGCCGACCTCACGTCGCCCTACAAGTTCTTCCAGTTCTGGGTCAACGCCGACGACCGGGACGTGGGCAAATACCTTCGGAGCTTCACCCTCCTCCCGAGAAAGACGATCGAGGAGCTGGATGGTGAGACGGCGGCGCATCCCGAGCGGCGGAGCGCGCAGCACGCGCTGGCGCACGACGTGACGGCGCGCGTCCACGGCGAGGAGGCGGCCCAGGTGGCGGGGGAGGTGTCTGCGCTCCTGTTCGGGAAGGGAGAGCCCAAATCGCTGTCCGCCAAAGCGCTGGATGCCCTTGCCGCCGAGGTTCCGTTCGTCCGGGTCCCGGGCGACGGGGCCGGTCTCGACGTGCTCGAGCTGTTCGCGACCGCGAAGCTGGTGGCGTCGAAGGGCGCGGCGCGGCGGCTGCTCGAGCAGGGTGGGCTCTACGTGAACGGGGACCGGCTCGCGGCGAGCGACAAGACGTTAGGACGCGAGCGGCTGCTCAACGGCGGCCATCTGCTGCTGCGAAAGGGTGCGCGCGAGTACGCTTTGGTGAAGGTCGACTGACGGTTCAGACCTCGCGCACGAGAACCTCCATCGCGCGCCCGACGTCCTCGGACGTGGAGTACAGGTGTGGCGACAGCCGGATGGCCCCTTCGCGCAGCGCGCAGACGATTCCCGAGCGCGCGAGCTTCGCACTCGCGCGTTCCGGGTTCTTCACACGAACGGTGACGATCCCCGCGCGCCGCGCTCCATCACTCGGGGTGACGACCGTCGCGCCGACGTCGCGAAGTCGTGCCATCACGCCGTCGACTAGAGCGCCCACGTGCGCCTGGACGCGGGGAACGCCAATCTCGAGCAACAACTCGACGCTGGTGCAGAAGGCCGCGAGGTCCTGATACGGAAGCGTCCCGACCTCGAAGCGGCGGGCATCGTGGTACCAGGCCAGATCGTAGTCGACGAGCCGGTTGAAGTCGCGCGAGCCCTTCACCGCCAGCCAGCCGATCTCGCGCGGCTCGAGCCGGGTCACGAGATCGCGACGGATGTACGCCAAGCCGGTTCCCCACGGCGACAAGAGCCATTTCTGTCCGCCGCAGGCGAGGACGTCGATGTTGCACGCGTGCACGTCGAGCGTACGCGCCCCGACGCCCTGAATGGCGTCGACGACGAAAAAAATCTCGCGCTCCCGACAGGCGCGCCCGATCCGCTCCAGGTCACAGGTATACCCGGTGGCGAACGCGACCCACGACAGCGTCAGCACCTTGACGCGCGGCCGATCCAGCGCGTCGAGGATCGCGCGCTCGTCAGGCAGCCCCGCCGGCGTGCACGGGATGCGCTCGTAGGTAATTCCCTCGCGCGCCAGCGCCATCCACGGGTAGACGTTGGCCGGAAACTCGCGATCGGGAGACAGCACCAGGTCACCGGTGCGCAGCGGGAGGCACCGCGCGGCAATGTTGAGCCCGTGCGAGGTGTTCGTGGTGAGCGCGATCTCCTCCACGTGAGCGCCGATGAGCCGGGCGGCCAGTGCGCGCGCACGGTCCATGACCTCGAACTCCATGTCATCGGTGATGCGCCACGGCTCGCCGCGCCATTCGGTCCAGCTTTCGAGCGTGTCTCGCGTGCGTGTCGGGAGGGGGCCGGTCGATGCGTGATTCAGATAGACGCGGTCACCGGAGAGGGTCCAGGGGAACTCTCGGCGGCGGAGGGATTCGATGTCGTAGTCGGTGGTCACGGTCTCGGGGCCTCATGCGCCACGAACGCCAACAGCGGTATCACAGAGGACACCGAGACGCACACAGAGACTCACCGAGAACCCCAACTGCAAGGCTTTTCCAAAGGCATTCGCAGTTGCGGTTCCTCGGTGAGTCCCTGCGGCCGTCTCGGTGCCCTCTGTGATACGCTGTCACGGCTCGTGGCGATAACGACATTTTCGCAAGACGAAAGCAGACGTCTCACTCGACACTTCTCGGATCCAGCGCATCCCGCAACGCGTCTCCAAGCAGATTGAAGCCAAGGACCGTGACGCCGATCGCGAGACCCGGAAAGAGCGACGTCCACGGGGACGATCGCAGCTGGCTCAAGTCCCGACCGTCGGCGATCATCGCGCCCCAGCTCGGCGTAGGCGGCTGCACGCCCAGCCCCAGGAACGAGAGCGCCGCCTCGGCCATGATCGCGCCGGCCATGCCGAGCGTCGTCGCGATCACCACCGGAGCGATCACGTTCGGGAGCACGTGACGCGTGATGATTCGGCGGTCGGGCATGCCGAGCGCGCGGGCGGCATGCACGTACTCCAGTTGGCGCACGACCAGCACCTGCCCGCGCACCAGCCGCGCCATCCCCGCCCACCCGACGATGCCCACCGTCACGAAGACGACGAGCAGCGACGGCTGAAGCGCCGCCACCATCGCGATCAGCAGGAGCAACGTGGGAAACGCGAGCGTGATGTCGGCGAGACGCATCACGAGGTCATCGATCCACCGGCCGTAGTAGCCGGCGATGAGCCCGAGGGTGAGCCCGATCGCGAGCGCGATGCTCTGCGAGATGAGTCCCACCGCGAGCGAGATTCGCGCACCGTACACGAGACGCGCCCACACGTCGCGCCCCTGTACGTCGGTGCCCATCCAGTGCTCGGTGGATGGCGGCATGAATTGTCGAAGCAGGTCCACGCGAACCGGATCGTGGCGCGCGAGCACGGGCGCCAGGATGGCGGCCAACAGCAGCAGCACGACCACGATCAGCCCAATGCGCGCCCGCGTGTCTCTCCACAGGCGCGCCCACACCTCGGCGATCACGACGCGGTCACCACGGGACGGCCACACACACGCACCAGCATGCAGCGCGCGCATCGCCGGGGATCGTGGTGATTCGGCGAGACGTCTTCGGCCGAAAGGTCGGCGCGCATATCGGCGATCGTGCGGAGCAGCTCCCCTCTCACGCGGTCGGTGAAGTCGATGCGAAAGGTACGGTGCGCGTATCGCAGATAGCCATACCCGGCGAAGCGCGGCTCGATCTCCTCGAGCAGCAGGCAATACGCGGCGAGCTGAACGACGTCGCGCAACCAGGGAGAGTCGCTCTCGCGCGAGGGCTTGAGCTCCACCGGCGCGATGCGTCCTCGCTCCTCGACGAGATAATCGGGCTTCCCGACGATGCCGTGGTGCGCCGAGCGGAGCGCGCGCGAGGGACGCGCGACGACGGAATCGCTGGCGACGACCCGGCCGCGCAACCCGGACCGGCGCACGAGCATCGCGCTCACGAGCCCCAGCGCGATCGCCGTGGCCAGTAGGGCAAGGATGATGGTCATCGCGATGCGCTCCAGGCCAGCACGGCAAGCGCGGCCGCGCCGAGCAGAGCGGCGAGCCAGCCAAGTGTACGCGCCCACCAGAGCGACCACGCGTGACGGCGATGCGCAGCGTGACCGGCGCTGAATCGCTTCCCGTGCGTCTCCGTGGTCACACCCCGCACGGCGCGCAGCCACCACGCGCGACGACAATACGCGTACTCGCCCAGCTCCGAGGCCGAGATGAACCGCTCGGGCCTCGGCGAGGGTGAGACCGTCATGCCGCGGGATCGCGAAGCGCCGGTGGCGTGTCGGCCGGCTGGTGCTTCCAGCGCCGGTGCTGCCAGAAGTACTGCTCGGGCGTCTTCCGCACCAGCCCTTCGAGGATGCGTGTGTACGATGCCACGATGCCGTCGACATCCCGCTCGCGATCCCCGGTCTCTTCGTAAGGCACGTTCTCGAACGACAGGTGGAATCGCCCATCGGGCTGCCGGACCGCGGCAACGAAGAGCGTCGGTACGTGATAGCGAAGGGTGAAGACGGCGGGGCCGCGGGGAGTCTTCGCCGGACGCCCGAAAAACGGCACGTACGTGGACGCGAGGTTCAGCACACCCTGATCGGCGAGGAATCCAACCGCGCGTCCCTCCTTGAGCGACCGGGTGGTACGGCGCACCGCCTCGGCATCGTAGACGACGGCCATACCCAGGTCCGCGCGCGTCTGATTGAGATAGCGATCGAAGATCGGATTCGACATTCGCCGCACGATCACGTCGACGGGAACGCCACGGGCCGCAATGTACGCGCCCGCCAGCTCCCAATTCCCGAAGTGCCCTGTGATCAGGACGGCCCCGCGCTTCTCCGCGCAGGCGCGCTCGAGGAGCTCCCACCCTGCCGTGCGGGACACGAGATCGCGCACGCCGCTCTGCCCCAACGCGGGCATGAGCGCGGTTTCAACGGCGAGGCGGCCGAGGTGGTCGTACGCCCCGCGGGCCACCGCCGCGACCCGCTTGGCATCCCAATCGGGGAACGCGGCCGCGATCTGCCGCTCGACCACGCGACGGCGCACGCCGAATGGAGAGTAGCCGAGGCGGCCGAGCGCGCCGCCGAGCGACGAGGCGCGCCTCCAGCGGAGGGCGGAGAGTGCGGCCACCGCGGTGCGCAGCCCCGCGTACTCCAGCCGGTGC
>DATBIU010000082.1:0-3269 GCA_036556765.1 Gemmatimonadaceae bacterium
TCGAGCGCACGGTGGTGCCGGACACGCCGGTGCGCGTCGAGTACGCGCTCACCGACAAGGGGCGCGCGCTCGAGAACGTCATGAAGGCGCTGGGCGACTGGGCCGACCGGTGGGTTCCGTCCTGTCCCGTGGAAGGCGCGCCTGGGCATCGCGCGTCTCGCAAGCCGGCGCTGGCCCGTGGCCGTCGCGCGCGACGGCGTCGGAACGCATCGACATGACAGCGGGAGGAACCGCAGAACGCCGCAGACGCTTCGTTGCGTATTCATCTCGCAGGGCTGGCTCGCCTGCGGCCTTCTGTGGCCATCTGCGGTTCCGATTCAGTGTTTGTTCGGTTGCGTCGTGGCCATGTTGCACTAATTTCTGTGCAAGATGGCACACCCAAGGCGAAAGCCCCGGACGGGCGCGGCGAAGTGGCTCCGCGGCGGCAGAGAAACGTGGTCCGAGCTCGAGCTCACACGGCTCGTGGCGGCCGGCATCCCGACGTCCGTCCTCGGCGACGTCGTCGAGCAGGGCCTGCTCTCCCGCGATGAGGTGACGCGCCTCATCCTCCCGCGCCGCACTCTCGCGCATCGCAAGCGTCGCGGCGAGCAGCTCTCGCCTGACGAGTCGGACCGCCTCGCCCGCGTCCTTCACCTTCACGAGGTCGCCCTCCAGACCTTCGACGGCGACACCGAGAAGGTGAGCGCCTGGCTGAGGACGCCGAACCGTGCACTCTCCGGCGAGGTGCCGCTCGACCTCGTCGTCACGAGCGGGGGTACGCGACTCGTGGAAGAGGTGTTGCTGCGCATCGAGCATGGGGTGTTCAGCTGAGGAGTCAGGGGATCAGGGGATCAGGGGATCAGGGGATCAGGGGGTACCGGGTTAAGGGTGGAAGGGACGCGTGCGTCTCTCTCCTCGGACCCAAGACTTGACCCCCCGACCCCCGACCCCCCGACCCCCCGATCCGCTGGTCCCCCGATCCCCTGATCCCCTGGTCTTGATGATCGTCTGGCGCCTGGCGCGGCTCGCGCATGCCAAGCTCGATGGAGAGGGCGCGCGACTCGCCGGCGGACGGTGGAACAGTCGTGGCCGCGCCGCGGTGTATGCCTCGAGCCGCCTCTCTCTCGCCGCGCTCGAGCTGCTCGTCCACACCGACGTCCCGCTCGTACCCCCTGATCTCGTCGCGTTCGAGATCGCCATCCCCGACACGCTCGAGATCGAGTCCGTCGATCTCGCCTCGCTTCCCGAGGACTGGCGCCTGCCCGGCCACCGGAGCTGTCGCTCGATCGGTGACACGTGGCTGGCCGAGGAACGAACGGCGGTGCTGAGGGTCCCGTCAGCGGTGGTGCCGGAAGAGCTCAACTACATCATCAATCCGGCCCACCGCGCGGCGAAATCCATCCAGGTCGTCGGCCGCCGCAAGTTCGCGTTCGATTCACGCCTGCTCGGCTGACCGGTACGGCGTGGGCGTTCGCGGGGCGATCGTCTAGAACCGGTAAGCCAGCCCCGTCGCGCCAAATGCTTGCGCGCGGTGACGCACGATCGGGCTCGCCTCCGCCCGGTTGCCCAGCCACTCGGCGCCACCGAACGTCACGACCCCCCATCGAGCAGTGAGGCCGTACAGCACGAACAGCGATGTGCCCACGCTCCGCAATCCGCCGTTAGGCTGGTAGGCGGCGCCGTCGCCAGGCTCGAGCCGCGGATCGCCCGCGTCGATGAGCGACTGCCGAACGACCGCCTCGGCCGGCGTCACTCCGAAATCGCGGCGCATCTGCCGACCGTCGGCGAACGTGGCGGTGAATCCAACTTCTCCCATGAAGCGGCCGACGTGGCCAGGCATCCCGAGGCCGACCGTTCCCAACGTTCCGGCGTCATCGTTGAACCCACGCATGACACCCACGCGCGCCTCGGCCGGGCCCATGCGGTAGCTCACGCTCGCTCCCGCGGATCCCACCCAGTCGCGGTTCGCCATCCCGGCGAGCGCATCCGCCCGAGATGTCCGGCGGTCCGGCTGTGCTCCGGCTTCGATGAGAACGGAAAGGCGCGGGGTGCGAATCGCGTAGCCGCCGAGCGCTCCCGCGAGACCGGTGCGACTGGGTCCGAGATAAACGCGGTCGCGATAGGTGATCTCGGTGAGCGGCACCGGAAACGCGTGATACTCCTCGGAGCCAACGTACTCAGGCACCACCATCACGCCGAGTCCGGTCATGAAGCTCCAGCTCGATCTGCGTCCCTCCTGAGCAGCGACCTCTGTACCTAACGCGCAGGCAATGGCGCTCAGCAGCGCGATGCGCGTGATGGACTGTGCCGACATGCGTTTACCCCCGTTCGGTGCGTTGCGCAGAACACTTTCACGTAGCCCGTACGGGAACCCCGTTGGCAGGTTTCCAGTCACATGTTCGTGAGTGGTGATGCCTGACTGTAACGGATGAAGCTCTCCGGGAACTCTCGGTGACACCTACCCGCGAGTGAGAGGAGACTTCACATGCGCATTCTCAGCACGCTGATCGTTGCCGCGCTTGCGCTCATTCTGACTCGACCGGCTGACGCGCAGCCGGCCTGCTGCGCCATCACCGGCATCGACGCGCGCACGGGCGTCGTATCCGCGAAAGTGAGCTCCTCCGCGCAGACCTTTCAGTTCAAGGTCGCCGACGCGCGTCTGGTACGAACGCTCCGCGTCGGCCAGGCCGTGTACGCCAACTTCGGCACGAACCAGGTCTCGCTCGATGGACGGCGCGCCTGCTGTACCATCACGCAAGGGCCGCGTGGCGGGCTGGCCGTGCGCACTCCCGCGCCAGCGAAGGGCGCGGCACAACCGGCGTCCGGTGTCAACGTCGCGGTCGCGAACGTCGCCATGCGTCCTCTTCCCATCGTCACCTACGGCGAGCCAGTCGTCGTGCAGCAAACGCGGAAGGCCGGAACGAAAGGGCCGCGCGTCGAGACGCAACGGGTCACCGCCCGCATCTCGGGCCGCGATCAAAGCGCCGACGTGCTGATGATCCGCGGCCTCGACGGCATCGAGAAAGCGCCCGGTCTCAATGAGGACGCGCGCACGCTGCTCAAGATGCACGTGAAGACGCTGCGTCCGGGCGAGTCCAACAGCTACATCGTCGACCCGCGCGCCGCCGAGGCGTGGATGAAAGCGCATCCGCTTCCGGCGAATCTCGTGATGAGTCCCATGAGCTGCACCAACCAGTTCATGAACCAGGTGGCGTACGACGTGTGCATGGCGCAATACCGCGCCTGGCAAGCGGCCAACGGGGGCGGCGGTGGAGGCGGTGGGGGCGGCT
>DATBIU010000083.1:0-4190 GCA_036556765.1 Gemmatimonadaceae bacterium
GCCGCTGCTCGGCGGATTCCGGCAGCGGGAGCTCGGTCGCGTCGTGACGCCCGTACTGTTCTCCACTTCCGATGATCAACACGATCGGGTCGAGCGCTCCCGACACGCGCCGGCGCTTCACCTCCGCCAGCAGTCGCGCCGCGGCGATTACGTTCACCTCGAGCGCCGCGCCGGGATCCGCCTGGGCGGCGGGCACGAACGCCACCCCGGCCAGGTGAAGCACCGCGTCTGGCTGGGTGGCGTCGAGCAGGCTCGCCAGATCGTCGCCCCGTCGCACGTCGGCGGTGTGCCATCGCACCGCTGCCAGTGGGTCGTTAGGTCGGGTGGTGGGCGGGGCGTCCTCCAGGGACGTTCCGGCCACCTCCCAGCCACGCTCGACCATCTCACGGCTCACCCACTGGCCGACGAACCCGGCCGCGCCGGTCACGAGAGCGCGCATGATCAGCGCGCGGCGACTCGGTGTCGGGCCAGGTCCGCGTCTACCATCATCTCGACGAGATGCCTGAAGTCGACGGTCGGCGTCCACCCGAGGCGCGCACGGGCCTTCGACGAGTCCGCCACGAGGAGATCGACCTCAGCGGGTCGCATGAACCGCTCGTCCTGGACGACGTACTTTCGCCAGTCGAGCCCCACCCGCGCGAACGCGAGCTCGCACAGCTCTCGCACCGAGTGCGTTTCCCCGGTGCCGATCACGTAGTCGTCAGGCGACGGCTGCTGGAGCATGCGCCACATGGCATCGACGTAATCGCCCGCGAATCCCCAGTCGCGTCGCGCGTCGAGCGTGCCGAGCCGAAGGTCACGCTGAAAGCCGAGCGAGATGCGCGCGGCGGCGTCGGTCACCTTGCGGGTGACGAACTCCAGCCCCCGGCGCGGACTTTCGTGATTGAAGAGGATGCCCGACACCGCGTACAGTCCGTAGCTCTCGCGGTAGTTCACCGTGATCCAATGCCCGTACACCTTGGCGACGCCGTACGGGGAGCGTGGGTAGAACGGTGTGGTCTCGCGCTGCGGCGTCTCGAGCACCTTGCCGAACTGCTCGCTCGAGCTCGCCTGGTAGAAGCGCGCCTTCGGGGCCACGCGGCGCATCGCTTCGAGCATGCGCGTGACGCCGAGCGCCGTGAACTCTCCCGTCAGCACCGGCTGCGTCCACGAGGTCTGCACGAAGCTCTGCGCGGCGAGATTGTAGATCTCGTCCGGCGCGCAGGCGGCCATGGCTTCCACCAGCGAGTGCTGGTCGAGCAGGTCGGCCGAGATCAGCTCGACCCGGTCGACGAGGTGCGCGATGCGCTCGTACGGCGTCGTAGAGCTGCGCCGGACGATGCCGACCACGCGGTAGCCTTTCGCGAGCAGGAGCTCCGCGAGGTACGAGCCGTCCTGGCCCGTGACGCCGGTAATCAGTGCCGTTGGCAATTAGCGACGTGAAGGTGGAGGGGTGAGGGTAACATCATTACCGGCATCCAAGTTCAAAGGGGGGACGCGGATGCCGCCGATGCAGCAGATTCTGCGGATTGCTCCTGGCGGCGAAAACCCTCCTCGCGCACCCCCAAAAAAAATGCCTTTTGCTCCTGCAGAGGAGGCGTCAACGCGCCAGGGACAATCAGCCTGATCCGCAGTTTCCGCGGCATCCGCGTCCCCCTTTGAACTTGGATGCCGGAGGCATTTGAACCTGGATGCCAGGAGCGCCGTGGCCGTTCCACGACGCGAGTGCCGACGGACCGACGCAAAAAGAGGGAGCTGAACACAGCTCCCTCTCGCGGCGTTGGCATCGCGATGGATCACGCCGCCTGTTCGCCGCGCGGCGCGCGCTTCACCTTGCCGGCGCTCAGGCATTTGGTGCACACCTTCACCTTCTTGATCTTGCCGTCGATGACCACCCGCACCACCTGGAGGTTGGGCTTCCACACGCGACGCGTCTTGTTGTTCGCGTGCGAGACGTTGTTGCCGAACGTCACACCCTTCCCGCACGTGAAGCAACGATTCATGTTGGCCATGGGTCAGCCCTCGATGAGCTCGATGCGCGCCATCTCCGCGCCATCGCCCTTGCGATGGCCCGTCTTGAGAATGCGCGTGTATCCACCGGCCCGCGAGGCGTACCGCGGCCCGATTTCCTGAAACAGCTTGTCCGCCGCCTCGCGCTTGCGGACGTGCCGGCCGGCGAGGCGCCGCGCGTGCAGCGTCCCCTCCTTCGCCTTCGTGATCAGCTTCTCGACGAACGGGCGCAGCTCTTTTGCCTTCGCCTCGGTCGTCTCCACCGTCTCGTGCTCGATGAGCGACGTCGCCAGCCCTCGCATCAGCGCGAGCTTCTGCTCGCTCGTGCGGCGCAGCTGCCGACCTGCCTTCCGGTGACGCATGGGCCCTACTCCTCCTCGTCCGGAGCGGCCGCGGCGGCTCGGCTCGGCGGTGTGCCCCAATCGACTACGCGCACACCCTCGGCCGACTCCTCGTACCGCATGCCGAAGTTCAATCCCTCACGCTCGAGGAGATCGGCGATCTCCTGAAGCGACTTCTTCCCGAAGTTCTTGACCTGCAGCATCTGGCTCTCGGTCTGCCGAACCAGGTCGCCGAGCGTCCGGATGTCCGAGTTCTTGAGCGAGTTCACGGACCGCACGGAGAGCTCGAGCTCATCGATCGGCGTCTTGAAGAGCTGTTGGAGGCGCGCGCCGTCGCCCGTCTGCTCGCCGCCCGCGGCGATCATCGCCGGGGAGTGCGATCCGAAGTTGGCGAAGTACTGGAAGTGCGTCTGCGCCAGCGCGGCCGCGTAGCTCACCGCCTCTTCGGGCGAGACCGTGCCGTTCGTCTCGACGGTCAGCACCAGGCGATCGTAGTCGGTGCGCTGCCCGACGCGGGTCTCGGCCACCGCGAAGTTGGCGCGCCGAACCGGATTGTAGATCGCATCGATGCGCACCAGGTCCACCGGAAGACCGCGGTCGAGCGGGTGCTGATCCGCCTCGATGTACCCGCGGCCCTTGTTGACGTACAGCTCGACGTTGATCTCGCGGTCGTCCTGCAGCGTGAACAGGTGGTGCCCGGGCTCCACGATCCGCGCGCCGCCGGTACTCTCGACGTCGCCCGCGGTCACGGGGCCCGCTTCCGACTTCTGGATGCGCAGCACGGCCTCCTCGACGTCGTCAGGCAGCGTCAGCACCAGCGACTTCAGGTTGCCGATGATCTGATGCACATCCTCGACGACGCCGGGGATGGTCTGATGCTCGTGGAGGACGCCGTCAATGCGGAACGCCCACACCGCGGCCCCGCGGAGGGACGACAGCAGCATCCGCCGCATCGCGTTGCCCAGCGTGTGGCCAAAGCCGCGCTCCAGCGGCTGCAAGCGGAACTCGGCGACGTTCGGGTTGTCCTCGCGCTTCGTCGCTTCGACGAGCTGCGGCCGAACGAGGCCGGAAAGATCGATCGTCTGTGCCATGTGTGTGTATGACCCTCTGGTCAATGCCGGAGAATGTCGCCCGGCAACGCCTCACCCCGCCCGCGACGCGCGGTGAGCTCGTAAGGGAGTCGCGGCCCCTGACCCCCGGTGTCGAGGGGTCGCGGTGTCAGGGGATCGAGGGCGCAAGCTGGCATCGCGCCCGTGATCCCTCGACCCCTCGACCCCTCGACTCCCAGGTTACTTCGAGTACAGCTCCACGATCAACTGCTCCTGCGCCGCGATCGGGATGTTCTCGCGCGCCGGGCGCTCCAGCATGCGGCCGCTGAAGGTGTCGCGATCCACCGCGATCCACGAGAGCGGCGCGCCACGCGAGGACTGATCCATCGCCATCAGGATCGACGCCTGCTCGCGCGACTTCATGCGGACGCGAATCTCCTCACCCGGCCTCACCAGGTAGCTCGGCACGTCCACGTTCTTCTGATTCACCTCGACGTGACGGTGCCGGATGAGCTGCCGCGCCGCCTTGCGGCTGGACGCGAATCCCATGCGGTACACGATGTTGTCGAGACGGCTCTCCAGCGCCGCGAGCAGGTTGTGTCCGGTGATTCCCGGAAGCTTCGCGACACGCTCGAACGTGTTGCGAAACTGCTGCTCGCTCACGCCGTAAATGCGCTTCACCTTCTGCTTCTCACGCAGCTGCTTGGCGTACTCGGACGACTTGCGACGCCGCGCGGTGCTCTGGCCGTGCTGCCCGGGCGCGTATGGCCGGCGCTCGACGGGGCATTTCTCGGTGAAGCACTTCGTGCCC
>DATBIU010000084.1:0-9253 GCA_036556765.1 Gemmatimonadaceae bacterium
CGGCCTCGAAACGTCGGTCATTCGGGCGGAATCATGGAACCACAGACCGCGCGGTCGGGAAGGCCAATGTAGAGTTTCTTGACACCAGGGTCAACCGACGCGAGGGAGGAGCAGGCGCGCTGCGCGAGGATCCACGGTGAGCTCCAGCGGGGTGGTTCCGACGAGCTCGCCATCGGCCTGTGCGTCCTGTGGTGGATCGCATTCGATGCGAAAGCGTTTGCCCGACCTGTACGTGATCGCACGATGCGGCCGGAAGTCCTTGCGCAGCAAGCGCCAGGCAATGCTCACCGCCTCCCAGCCGCTCGCTGGGGAGAAGACGCACAAGTCCAGCCTGCCGTCATCTCGCGCGATGCCGGGACCCAGGACGATGAGGTCGCTGAGGACGGCGCCGAAGTTCGCGACCATCACCGCCGCCGCTTCGCGCTCGAGAACCTCGCCATCGACGGTCGCGCGGACGCGGAACCGCGTGTTGCGCAGGGAGGCGCGGAACGCGACCCAGGCGTAGGCGACGATGCCCAACCGCTTCTTCCATACCGGGGGCGTATCGTGGATCATGCGGGCGTCTACGCCTACGCCGAACGAGAAGGCGAAGCACCTCCCGGACGCGAGGCGGCCGAGGTCGACGTCGGCGACGTCGCCGCGGAGAAGGGTCGCCGCCGCACGGCGCGTCGCGATGGGGATGCCGAGCGCCCGCGCGACCAGGTTGCCCGTTCCTCCGGGGAGGATACCGACGGGAATGCCACTGTGCGCCAGCGCGCCGACGACTTCCATCGCGGTGCCATCGCCGCCGAGGGTGAATACCGCCTCGTAGCCGCGTGCGCGTGCGCGGACGATCTCGGCGGCGTGCCCCGGCCGCTCGGTCGTCGCGACATCGACACGGGCTCCGCCGGCGCCTAACGCCTGGGCAGCGACGGCGAGGCGGCGGCGGGCGCGGCGCGCGGCGGGGTTGGCGACGAGGAGGAACGGCCCCCTCAGAAGCTCCATTCCCGGAACAGATCGAGACCGAATTGCCGTGGCCGGTTGAACTCCACGGCGTCGGTGCGGCACAGCGCGGCGCTCGTAGCGGGCTCGACACTCATCTGCACCGAGAACCCGTGATTGAGCCGGTGCTCGAGCGTGAGGCCGAAGGCGTCGAGAAAGCGATGGTTCTGTGAATCCTGCCCGCCGATCGAGCACAGGCCGGCGTTCGCGCTGAGGAAGGTCCGCTCGGTGAGCTGCTTCCCGAACGCAATGCGCGACTGGGCGAGGATTCCGAGCGGACCGCTCAGCCCCTGCTGGAAGAACTCTCGGTTGAGCGTGGTCGTCGCCGTCTGGAGCTGGAACATGTCGAGAAACTGAAGCTGCTCGACGATCGCGCGCTCGAACAGCGCGCCGAGCGTCGGGAGAATCGTCGCGAACGCGGTCTGGAGCTGGCCGCTGTTCTCGGCCACGAACGTCGGCTGTCCGGACACGAGGTAGCTGAGGATCTGGGTCTCCGAGATCTGAATGCGCTCATCGCTCGACAGGGCGAGGCGCGGCTGCGAGAGCGTGCCGCCGATGGTGACGCGAATGCGGACGTCGCGGCGGTCGCTCCCCGCCTGGCGAACGGTGTGCAGCGCGACGATGTCCAGCGCGGGATCGATCACCGGGCCACCGTAGAACGTGATCACCCCGCGTTGCACCTCGAACGTCCGGATCACTCCGGGCGCGAGATACAGGCGATAGGTGCCGCGGTTGGCGAGCAGCGGCCCCTCGAGCGCGAGCCGGTCTCCCTGGCGCGTGACGCTCACCGAGCCGCCGAGCTTGATGCTCGCCTCCTGCGAGCGGAGCCACACGTCGTCGCCGATGCCGATGTCGACGTTGCTCACGCTCATGTTGTTGACGATGCCCGTCATCCACGCCGGGCGATCCCGGGGCGTGACGCCTCCGAAGGTCGTGTCGATGAATGCCCCGACCTCGTCCTCCGTGAGCGCGTTGACGTCGACGATCTGCTTCCGCAGCCGCTCGCGCAGGTAGATGGCGCCGCGCTCCACGCGGAGCCCCCCGGTGAGCATCGATTCGCGATACGATCCGGAAAGGGACAGGTTGCCGCCGATCTCGAGGTCGGCGAGACGGCGCTGGCGTATGGCTTCGAAGTTGTCGGCGCGAAAGCGAATGTCGAACGCCGACCGCTGGGCGAGACAGTCGGCCACCGAGGCAGTGCCCGTCTCGCACTCGTCGTCGGGACGTTCCGAGAAGCGCACCGTACCGGCCAGGAAGGCGCGGCTGTCGCGGTGAGGACCGCTCGCCATGACGAGACTGTCGAGCCGAATGACGGGCACCGAGTCCCCGGAGAGCGACAGGTCGCCGTTGACGTTGCGCAGCTCGATGCCGGCCGTCGCGAGCGCCATCCCGGCGTTGCGGACCGCGACCGCCCCCGCGAACGTTGGCCGCGTCCACCGTCCCGTGACATCGACGTGCGCCTGGAGCCTGCCGTGCGCATTCGCGATGTTCGGGATCATCGCCTCGAGGAGCGCGAGGTCCACGCTGTCCGCCCGCACGCTCAGCTGGAGCGAATCGTCGATCAACCGCTTCTCCACATCCGCCATCGCGAGGTCCACCGGCAGGCTCGCCGTCATGTTGATGGCCGGCTGGGCGTCGCGAAGCAACCGCAGCTCACCGTTCAGGCGGCGCGCCGCGTACGTGGCGCGCGCGTCCAGCCGCGGCACCCGCATGGTGCCGATGCGCACCGTGTCGGCGATCGCGGTGAGCCGCATCGTCGGGTTCTCGCGCATGCCGGCGACGCGCAAGTCGAGCGTGAGCAGACCGCCTAACGCCGTGCGGCTCTGCGCGAGCGCGCCGAGGTCGGCGATGGGCATCTGGTACATGCGGAACGATGCGTCGACCGGACGCGTGCTCGGGAACTCACCGCCGAGGACGACGCGCGCTCCGCCGTCGGTGGTGACCGCCACCGAATCGACGGCCGCTCCCGTGGAATCGAGCGTGACGCGCGCCGGTGAGGCGAGCGTCCACCGCCGCTCCCCGACGACCGCGCTGAGCGTATCGACGAGGAGACGCGTCGTGTCGCTACTCAGGGTGTACGCGAGCGACATGCTTCCGAGGGGGCCGGTGGAGCTGGCAATCGCGAGCCCGAGCCGTCCAGCGTCGCGCGTGGGCGCATCGAGCGCGATGCGCGCAGAATCCAGGCGGAGGCCCGCCACCACGAGGGTATCGAGCGCGAGCGTCAACACACCCGAGGGTGCGCGCGGGAGACCGCGTAACGCAAAGTCGCCGCGAACGGCGCGTGCACGATCGCCGGCGACGAACAGGCCGCGGCCTTCGATGGTCCCTCCGGCGATGAGCGAATCGATCGAGCCGCTCAGCACTCCGCTCACCGCGACTCGGCCGCCGAGTGAATCGCGGTACGCGGTAATGAGGGAGTCGCGACGCGCTCCGGTGGCGGTGTCCTCGCTCGCCAAGGCGCGCGCGCCTCGTCCCCCGCGGTCGGTCGGGATCCAGGGACGCAGGCCGCCGAGCGAATCGACGACGAGCGTGTAGCGCAGCGCGTCCGGACGGGTAGCGCCAAGGGACAGGGCGCCCGCCGCGGTGAGGGTGGCAGCGGTCGTCTCGAGCCGCAGAGTGTCCACCCGGAGCAGTCCCCCGCTGAACGCGAGCGCGGCGGCCGACGGGAAGATCCGAACTCCGCCCACCGTCGAGCGGTCGAGCTCCACCGCGAGCGTGCCGTCGAGATTCGCCAGCGAGTCCCCGCTGAGATCGGCGCGGTATCGACCGGTGATCCGCGACGCGAACAGGTCGGTACGCGCGAGCAGCGTTCGCGGATCGAGATCCTCCACCGCACCCGTCATCTGCGCGGCGAATCGCGGCGCCGTCATGTCGAATCGACCGTCGACGCTCATCGTCCCCGCGTCGCCGCGCATCGTCGCGGCAAGCACCAGGTCCGCCATGGTCCCTTGCACGCGGAGCGGGCCGGTGTGTGGGCCACGCGCAGGCAGCGACGGGTACGAGCGGGCGAACTGCGTGAAGTCCACCGGCTGGGCGAAGAGGTCGACGTCGAACGCCATCAGCTCATCGCCGTACGTCACGCGTCCCGATCCGGTAAACCGTGATTCCCCCGGACCGTCATCGCGGAGGGTGACGTCCGCATCACGGAAGCGGACGTCCAGCCACGACGAATCGAGCACGGCGTGGCCGGAGATGGTGCCGCGCAGCCGCGGAAAATCGGTGAAGAGAAATTGCGGCGTGCGAAGATCCAGCCGCTCGATGTCGAGCGAGAGGCCGAGGAACTTCGTGAACGCGGGCTCCCGGATGTCGAGGCCGCCGCTCGCCGTCGCGCGAGTCACCGCGCCGGCGACGTGCTTGTCGCGGAAGGTGATGTTCGCCTGGTCGACCATGAACCGATCCAGGCGCCCGCCGGGTCCGCGAACGGTTCCGGTGAGCGTGCCTTGCCAGTCCACCGGAAACGGCCCGCCCGCCAACGTGCGAAACAGATCGAAATCCACCGGCTCGGCGCGCAGGTCGACGTCCTTGACGACGAGGACGGGACCGCCCACCCCGAACGTCCAGTCGCCGAGGAGGTGCGACCTCGCCGCGCGCACATCCATCCGGGTGATGCGATAGTCGATGACGCGAGGATCCCGCACGTCGCTCACGATGTGGAGGAGCATGCGACCGCCTCCCTGTCGCGGGAGCGTCGGATAGACCCACGCGATGTCGGCGAGCGAGACGCTATCTCCGGCGACCTGCACGTCGTAGCGAACGGGCCCTGGCTGCTTCCAGTGCACCATCCCGCGCGCGCGTCCGGTCGATCCGGGTAGATCGAAATGCGTGAGATCGAAACGCACCGTGTCATCCCCGATGCGCACCGGGCCCCGGATGTTGCGGAACCGGAACGGCGGATCGGTCTCGTCCACGTCCATGCCGGCCACGACGATGAGCCGCCCCGCGCTGTCGGGATCGGCGATTCGCACGTACGGTGCCTCGACTTCGAGTGCGGTCCAGCGCCACGTCTTCTTCAGCCCTTCCCTCGTCTCGCGAATCTCGTGGCCGCCCGTCGTGCGCGCGTAAGCGAGCACGGAGTCCCGCTGTCGTGCGCTGAGGGTGTCGGGCGCCGACCAGGGCATGGTGACGATGACGGTCCCGTCGTGGATCGTCGCCGTGTCGATGACGATGTAGTCGCCGAAGCGACGATCGGGCGTGCGCGCGCGTGGAGGGCCCTTCGGGAAGATGCGGCGGTAGTTCCACACCCCGTCCGCGTGGCGGCGCAGATTGACGAACGGCTTGTGCACCACGAGCTGCCCGATCAACAGACGCCGGTCGAGGATGTCGCGCGGATCGTAGGTGATCTCGATCGGCCCGGCACTCACGAAGAGCGAGTCCTCGTCGTCGCGAATGGCGAAGGAGTCGACGACGACACCGGTGACGAGGCCGCCGCTGATGCGCCCGATGTACATCGTCCCGCGCTTGCCCAGCTTCGAGGCAACCTGCGACTGCAAGTACCGGCGCACGTAGTCGCGGCCGAGGTCCGTCTGCGTCACCGACAACACCGCCGCCGCCACGATGACTCCGATGAGGAGCAACGCGGCGGCGCTGATGATGGCGACGAGACGGCGGCGGGACATCGGGCTAGGTGCTCAAGGTGCTCGAGGTAGTCGAGGTGCTCGAGGTGAACGGTCCTTAACCTAGAGCACCTCGAGCACCTCGAGCACCTCGAGCACCCTTTTTAGAACGCTTGCCCTATCGAGAAATGGAACGTCAGCTTCTGAAAGAAAGAGTCGTCCTGCCGCGGGGTGAAGGTTGCCGGACACCCCTCGCCGAACCCGTTCGGCAGCGTGTTCCCTGGGCTGACGCACCGGAGGCGGCTCGGGTTTCCGGTCAATTCGTCCCGAACGATCGTGTAGGCGGGACCCCGCTGCTGCGCGTACCTGTTGTACGCCAAATCGAACCGGATGGGTCCGACCGGTGAGGCGACGCGGAGGCCGATCCCGGGCGTCCACCGAAACTGGTCGAGGCGCACCGTTTCGGCTCGCCGGTTGTATACCTGGCCGCCGTCGACGAACAGCGCGAACTGCAGGAGCTGCCGAAGAAAGGGCGGTCGTATGCGAAGCTCCACGTTGGCGATCGCCTGAGCGTTTCCCCCGGTCGGCGACGTCCGAATCACCCCGATGGTGTCGTCAGCCACGAATACGGTGTCCCCCCCGGGAAGGATCGAATCCACCCGGGCGCCGTCGACGAGGTAGACGAGGGGCCCCAGCTCGTTCTGGCGGTAGCCGCGCACGGAGTTGGGGCCGCCCCCGTACATGCGCTCCTGGGGGGGAACGAACCCGTCGGTCCCCCGGAGGGTGCCGAGCGCCAACACACCCCCCAGCTGGATGCGCGAGGCGAAGGTGACGCTCGGGCTCAGCCCCTTGTACCAGTTCGCCTCTCCCGTCCACTTGTTGAAGCGAAAGTCCGACCCAATGAACTGCGACGAGTGCCGCCACTCGAGCCGGACGATGTCACCCCGCCGCGGGTCGTAGAGGTTGTCGGTGCGATCGCGTGACAAGCTCACGCGCCCGGTCGCGAGTCGCGTGTTCTGCGTCAGCTCCCCGATCGCTTGCAGCTCGCAGACGTTGAAGACGGCGCAAAAGACGGCATCGGCAGCCTGCGTGCGGCCGTACTCGAGCTGATAGGCGAGGGTGAGGGGCGTGCGCGGTCGCGTCTCGCGCGTGACGGACGCGACGCCACCGATCGTGGTGCGGCGCAGGTACGCGTCGAGCTCGGAGTAGCGCTCGCTGAAGAGCGTGAGTGTGGGCGAGAGTCGCAACCCGAACAGCAGCGGCTGACGGACGGTCGCCCCGGCGTAGTAGTTGACCGTGTCACTGAACACGTCGTTGCGTACCTGCGACGCGCACATCTGCTCGACTCCATCGAGCGGATACCCCACGCCGATCTTCGACAGGCGGCCGTTCACCTCCAGTCGCCGCGCGCCGCCGATGAAATCGCGATCGACGAATCGCCCCTGCGCTCGAAAGCAGTCCAGCGTCGCCCAGCCGGCGCCGAGGCGCACCGAATGCATCGCCGCCTCGCTGAGGAACACGCGCACCGCCAGCAGCGAATCGCCGGGCGGCTGCAGGCTGTCGGGGGCGAGACGAATCTCGACGTGTGCGTACGTCTCGAGCTGGTAGAGATCGCGCTGGCTTCGAAAGAGGTCCTGCTCGCGGAAGATCTCGCCAACGCGCAGCGAGAGAAGGCGGCGCACCTCCGCCTCCGTGATCTCCTGCCGCTTCCCTTCCCGCGGCTGAATCTCGACGTCGATGCGCGCGATGCGCATCACGCGCCCGGGGAGAAACTGGAGCTCGACGGTCGCCCGGTCCGTCGAATCGACGTCGTAATTGCTGAGCACCTCGGCGCGCGCGTACCCCTGGTCACGAAGCCGGTCGATGATTCCCGCGACGCGCATCTGCAGCGCGTGCCGGTCGAAGCGCCCGCCGCGCATCTGCTCCAGCTGCCGCGCGAGCCGCGATCCGTCGCGCACCGTGTCGAGCCCGCTCACGCGCATCGTGTCGATCACGACGGGCGGTCCCTCGACGATCGCGAAGCGGATGTCGACGCGACCCGGGTCCTTCGTCACCACGGTCGTATCGACGGCGGTCTTGTAGAATCCGCGCTGGCGATAGAAGAGGCGAAGGCGAAGGACGTCTCGCTGGAACTCGACGCGATCCAGACAGCGCTGCGCACCGAAAAAGAGACCGATCCGCCGCCAGAAGCTCGACGGCGTGGTCGCGATGGCGGCCTCCAGCTCGGCGTCGGGAAAGGTCTCGTTGCCGCCGAACTCGATGTCGTCGACACGCACGTCTCCCGGGTCGCACTCGAGATCCTGCGCGCCGGCCGCGGCCGGCAGCGCGAGGACGAGCGCGACCGCTAGCGGCGCGACACGTCGCCTGGCACTCCGAATCACCGGCGCGCGGACGTCCCGGGTTGCTTCCGCCGCGTGCGCCTCACGATGACACCGCGCTCGTCGATCTGAGGAATGCCCTGCTCACGCGCGATCGGCGTGCGCTGGAGCATCATGCGCGCGAGGTAGAACGTCGCGAGCCCCGCGCCGAGCGCGATCCCCGCCGCGGTGAGGGTTTCTCGCGCGTCGAGCTCGCGGCGAAAGTAGTACACGGCGGGAGGAACGAGGCGGGAGCCTGAATCGGGCTTCATGTTTCACGGGTTCGAGAGACGAGGACTGAGGACCGAGGAGTGAGGAGCTTCCCTGGCTACGGACCGCTCGAGTGTCTTCCACACTCCTCAGTCCTCATCCCTCATTCGGGTTCTACACAGTGTGAACCAGGATTGTCCCCGGCCCCTTCTGCTTTGCCCGGCGCTTCACATCCGCGGCGAGCGAGCCGATCTGGCCAATGGACGTGAACCGGTCGGGCTGCACCAGCAGGATCGCTACCGATAGACGAGCGATGGGGAATTCCCGTGCACGGCCGTCGCGGTCGATCCCCATGAAATGTCCGCGGCGCACCGCGTCTTCCCCCACCGCGTGCGCGGCCACCTCCACGAAGCGGCTGGCGGTCTCACGCGCGATCGCCTCGGCACGCTGGGCCACCGTGACGACGATGAAGTCGTCGCCCCCGATGTGGCCGACGAAATCCTTCGGCGTCCCGACCGCCTGCACCGCGGCGCGCACCGCGGCGCCCATCTCACGGATGACGGTGTCCGCCGCGGTGAACCCGAACGTATCGGCGAACGGCTTGAAGTTATCGAGGTCGATGTAGCAGACGGCAAAGGCTTCGTTCTGTTGCGCGCGCCTGGTGATCTCCTCCTCGATCGCCGTTCCCCCGGGGAGTCCGCTGGTGGGGTTGCGATCCCCTTCCCGACGGACGATGCGGAGGAGCGCGACCACGCGCGCGCGCAGCTCGCGCGGGTCGAAGGGCTTCGCGAGATAGTCGTCCGCGCCCGCCTCGAATCCGGCGACCTTGTGGTCGACGTCGCCCTGCGCGGTGAGCATGAGCACCGGAATTCGGGCGGTGAACGGGTTCCGCTTCACCGCTCGGCACACCTCGAAGCCCGACATGCCCGGCATCACCAGGTCGAGCACGAGCAGGTCCGGCTCTCGCTGCTGAATGGAAGCGAGAGCGGTCACGCCATCGGCGGCGAGCGCCACCTCGTGTCCCGCTGACTCGAGGATGTCGCGTACCACGAGGCGCATGTCCTCGTTATCGTCCACGAACAGCAGGTAACTCACGATTGACGCTGCGCTTAGGGCGCGATAAGGTTCACCGGCGCGGACGCCCGTGTCAAC
>DATBIU010000085.1:0-8072 GCA_036556765.1 Gemmatimonadaceae bacterium
CTGCGTCGTCGAGTCCACCTCGGTCATCGTCCCCGTGACCTCGGCGATCTCGGCCCCCTGCTCGGTGGACGCCGCCGCCACCCGCTGCACGAGCGACCTCGACTCCTGCATCGACGGCGCCAGCGCCGAGAGCAGCGCGTCCGACCGCTGCGCGATCTGCTCGCTCGACTCGGCGAGCTTGCCGATCTCGCGGGCCGCCTGCTCGCTGCGCGCCGCCAGGTCCCGAACCTCCTGCGCGATCACCGCGAAGCCGCGCCCGTGCTCGGCGGCGCGCGCCGCCTCGATCGACGCGTTCAATGACAACAAGCTGGTCTCCGAGGCCAGCTCGGCGACGATCGCCGTGCGGCTGGTGATCGTCTGGAGAGCCACCGCCATCTCGCGAACGGCCGCGCTCACCTGGATCGCCTCACGAGCCGCGCGCAGCGTCACCTCCTCCATGGCCGCGCTGTCTTGCGCGCTTCGTGCCGCCGAGGCGCGCACGTCGTCGAGGGTGGACACGGTGCGCTCGACGCGCTCCGCGTCGCGCGCCGTGCTCTCCGACAGATCGCGCGAGGACGACGCCACCTCTGTCGATGCCGTCGTGATCGCTTCGGCGCCCTCGCGCACCGACTGCATTGCCTCCGAGAGCCGGCCTACCATCGAGACGAACGCCCGGCCAAACGCGTCGCGCTCGGTGCGCGGGACGACGCGCACCGTCAGGTCGCCATCGGCGATGCGATCGGCGACGCGCGCCATGGTGCCGAGGTACCGAACCATCTCCTGAAACGCGACGCCGAACGCGTCGTGCGCGGCGCGCGGCTTCACCTCGACGCTCACATCGCCCTGCGCCAGCGACGCCGCGTGGGCCGCCATCTGCTCGAGATATTGCACCATCTGCTGCATCGAGCGGAGCAGGGTGCCGATCTCGTCATCCGACGTCGCGTCGATACGAACGGTGACGTCGCCCTCGGCGATCCGCGCCGCCACTCGCGCCGCTTCCTTCACCGGGGCCGTGATCGAGGCGGACACGAGTCGCGAGAGACGGCCGAGGAGGAGGATCGTCGCCCCGATGACGATGGCGCTGCCGACCCACCCCGCGCGCCGGATCCAGCGCGTAGTGCGGAAGGCGCCGGCGATCGCTGCCTCGTTCTGTGCGCGACTGGCCTCCAGACCGTTACGGATCGACGCGTAGCGCTCGGTGAGGTCGGGAAACGATCGGAGCGTGCCGTCGCGCTTGTCGTTCCGGATCATGTACGCGCTCACCGAGCGCGCGCGTACGTAATACGTCCCGACCGCGCTGTCCACCGAGCCGGCGTGAGCGGCCGCGGCCGTGCGGGCGAAGATCCGGCGAAGGGAATCGGCCCCGATGAGCCCGGTGCTGTCGCCCGAGGTGACGGCGTCCTGTAGCGCGCGCTGCACGCTGCGCAGCTCGACCTGGAGATCGCGCGAGGCGCGCACCGCGGGATAGTACCGGTTCTCGATGGTGTGCTGTCGCAGGTCGGTGACCAGGCCGGTCGCGACGTTGAGCAGCAGGATCGCGGTGAGGGCGAGCGCGGCGACCGACGGAATGAGCCCGAGCTTCTCCCGAAACCCGAGCCGCTCGATGCGGGCCCGCCAGAGCGCGATCGCGCTCATCGTCCGACGCGCGCCGGCAAGGTCCTGCGCATGAGGTGGCCGCCCTTGGTGTGGTGTCGTGCTAGATGAGGAATTCCTTATGTACGACGAGCGAGGGACGAGGGCGTTCCACGGAGGAGCGGAGGGGTCGAAGGGATCGAGGGGATCGAGGGATCGAGGGGAGGGAGAGGCTCCCGCGGTCAGATGAACAAACGGCGGCGCCCAGGCGCCGCCGTTCTGCTATTCCTTCCCCTTGATCCCTCGATCCCCTCGATCCCTCGACCCCTTTGGTCTCTCAGATCCGAATACCGAACGAAACCGGAATGCGCGACTCGAAGCCCGTCGTGTGAACGCGCGACTCCACGAACATCTCCTGGCCGAGCATATGGAAGGAATACCCCAGGCCGGCGTTCAACCCGGCGCGCGCGTTCGACCACACGCCGCGTTGGGTTTCCGACTCGTGAGTCTCGTCGTTGAGAATCTGCTCGTTCCACTGATGGTACAGGCCGAGGCCCGCCATGACGTAGAGTCCCGTCGGCTTCTTCGAGAAGCGGCGGATGGCGTTGACCGTGAGCGCGAAGGTCGCGTGCCGGTGGATGTCGGTGAGCGACACCGGGCGTTGCCGCGCCTGCTCGGTGGCGTCGAGCATCGTCTCGAGGCGGTAGCTGAACAGGGACGTCGCCGGGCGGAGCGTGGCGCTGAGCGCGAAGTGCGTCCCCGAGGGACCTCCCGCGCCGCGCGTCTCCCAGCCGGGGCCGACCGCCGCCCCGAGCTTCACCCGCGATCCGGTCTGCGATTCCGCGCGCGGCGCTACCATCGTGAGCGCCAGCACGCCGACGATCGTGAACGTTGTCCTCATACGTCCCCCGCAGTCGATGGCCCTGTTCGCCGCCACCCGTGTGGCGCGCATTGCACCCTAACGCAAGTGCAAGGCCGGAGCCTTTCGGACACCATCCGAAGCGTCGGCCACCCGCTCCCTCTCGCGATCAACCGCCCGTGTCCGCTAATTTGGCGACACTTGCCTCGGCACCCGCCGTTTTAACTCCGAAATTCGCAATCCGCAATCCACCTGCTCATGCCGAATCGCCCGCACCGCGACTTCCTCGCCATCCCCGACTTCTCCACCGAGGAGTTGCACCGGCTCTTCGATCTCGCGCAGACGATGTCGCAGGGCCGCTACATGAAGAAGCCGCTCGCCGGGAAATCTTTGGCGATGATCTTCATGAAGTCCTCCACGCGCACGCGTGTTTCCTTCGAGGTGGGCGCCTGGCAGCTCGGCGGCCACGCGCTCTTTCTCTCGCCACGTGACGTGCAGCTCGGCCGGGGGGAGCCGATCGCCGACACGGCCCGCGTGCTCTCCCGCTACGTCGATGGGATCATGATCCGCACCTTCGCCCACGCCGAGATCGAGGAGCTCGCCGAGTACGCCGATGTGCCCGTCATCAACGGGCTCACCGACTGGCTGCACCCCTGCCAGGTGCTCGCCGACCTCCTCACCGTTAGGCAGCACCTCGGCGGGTGGGAGGGGAAGCGGGTTGCGTGGATCGGGGACGGCAACAACATGGCGAACTCGTGGATCAATGCGGCCTACCGCCTCGGGTTCGAGCTCGTCCTCGCGTGCCCCGAGGGGTACGATCCCGACCAGAAGCTCGTCGAGCGCGCGCGCACCCGGGCCACGGTCACGGTCGTACGCGATCCGAAGCAGGCGGCCGAGGGCGCGCACGTCGTCAACACGGACGTGTGGGCGTCCATGGGGCAGGAGGAGGAGCAGGCCACGCGGGCGAAGGCCTTTCGCGGGTTCATCGTCGACGAAGCGCTCATGAAGCGCGCAGCGAAGGGAGCGATCTTCCTCCACTGTCTGCCTGCGCACCGCGGCGAGGAAGTCGCTGCGGGCGTGATCGAAGGGCCGCAGAGCCGCGTTTGGGATGAGGCGGAGAATCGCCTTCACGTGCAGAAGGCGATCATGGCCGTGCTGATGGGGGGCGAGCCGCTCTCGTAACCCGGTCGTCGCTCTCGCGTCGAAGGCAGACGCGCCGGTCGTCACGTTCCACGTCGCTCTCATCACGCGCCGAACGCACGCTTCCCGGCCGCGCGGCAGAACGCCACTCGTCAGGCAGCCTGCGTTGCCGCGCCGACATTGCACAGTCTGATACAAGGCGGGAAGTTCAAGCCTAACAACACGATGCCAGCCCGACCTCCGGGTGGCGCGTTGTGTGCCTTGTCACAGTCTCATGTTGACCGCGTTCGCTTCGACGTCTCATCGGTCTCGATTCGGGTTCACGCTCGCCGAGACGCTCATCACGCTGGGGATCCTGGCGATTCTCGTGGGGGCCCTCGCGCCGGTGGTGTCGCGGCAGGTCAGTCATGCGCGGGTCAACAATGCGGCGCAGGTGGTCGCCGCCGACCTCGAGCAGGCGTTGTCGCTCGCGGCACGGCAGAGGCGACCGGTGCGTGTCACGGTGGATCCATCGCAGCGGTCGCTGCTCGTCGCCGACCGTGCGAACGGTCAGGCGATCGCGCGACAGGCATATGGTTCGGCAAGCGAATACAAGCTCGAAGCATTCAGCTCCACTCCCGCTTCGATCGACATTCTTCCGCACGGCGTGGCGACTTCGGCGGCAACGTTGACGGTCGGCATTGGCGCATATTCCCGGCGAGTAACGCTGACTCGGGCCGGACAGGTGAGGGTTCAGCCATGAACGCGGCAACTCGCAGGGCCGTACGATACGATGGGGTATGCCGGACCGGTGCGGGCATGAGCGCGCGGCGCGGCGTGTCGATGATCGAGGTCGTGGTCGCCATGACACTGTTCGCACTGGTCATGACCGGCGTGGCGGCCATGACGACCCACGTCGCCCGGAGCGCACAGTTCTCTTCGATCGCGACGCAACGCAGCGCCGCCCTTGCGCTGGGAGTCAATCAGCTCGAGGCGCTGCCGTACGACTCACTTCACGGACGGCAAGGGTGTAAGAACGTCTCGTCGGCGAGCTTCCCACGCCGCGAGTGCGTGACCGTCACCAACGTCGCTCCGCGCGTGAAGGAGGTGCAGTTCACGCTCACGCCCGCGAACACCGCGCTGCGTCCCGACACCGTGACGTTCCAGCGCGGAGCTCCGACGCCGCGGAACCCGCTCAATCTCCCCTGACCATCGACCCATGAAACTCCGCCACGGCGTCACGCTGCTCGAGCTCATGGTCACGATCCTCATCCTCGCGATCCTCGGAACCGGGCTCACTCGTCTTCTCACGTCACAGGCCCGTTTCTACGAGCATCAGGGCGCCGGTCGCACGGCGCGCTCCGTTTCGCGCGCTGCCGTCAACGTTCTGCTCAGCGAGATGCGCATGGTCGAGGCTCCCGGGGGCGTCGTCGCGGCGTCGCCGACCTCGGTGACTCTCCGCGTTCCGTTCGCGGTCGGTTTAGTGTGCGGTCCGGTGGCCGGCGCCACGACCCTGACGTTGCTTCCCGCCGATTCCGCAATGCTCGCCGAGCCGGGGTTCTCCGGCTATGCGTGGCGCAATAATGCCGGTGCGTACACGTACGTCGAGGTGGGCGCCGCGATCGGCAACAGTGTTCCGGCGCCGTGCACCGCGGCGGGCGTAACACCAGTCCTGGGCGGGCGGATCGTTGCGGTGGCGCCGGCGCTCCCGGCCGGGGCGACCGCGGGGACGGCGGTACTCCTGTTCCGACGCATCACCTACGACTTCGCGAATTCCACGGCATTGCCGGGCCGGCTCGCCCTCTGGCGTCGTGTCCAGAGTACCGGCGCTGCTGAGGAGCTCGTCGCGCCCTTCGACGCATCCGCACGCTTCAGGTTCTTCGCGCTCGACGCGGCGGATGCGCAGGATGCGGCACCGCCGCTCGCTAACCTCCGCGGGCTCGAGCTCGTGCTCGTCGGTGAGAGCGAAGGCTCGCCCCGCATCACGTCGGCGCCGCGTCGCGCGTCCGTGACGACGGCCGTCTTCTTCAGGAATAAATTATGAGCCCGCTCAACGCCCGGTTCATCGCGCGGCGCGGGGTCGCGCTGCCGATGGTCATTCTCATCATGGTGTTGCTCACGGTGTCGATGACCGCCGCGTTCACGCTCAACTCGAACGAGGTTCGCGTCGTCGACGACCAGCAGGAGCAGCTCGAAGCATTCGCGCTGGCCGAGTCAGGGCGCGAACGGTATCTCGCCGAGCGCGCCTCGTTCGGCTTCACCGGAGAGCCGGCGGTGAGCGAGTCGGTTCGCGTCGTACTGACGAATGGGTATGCCGACGTCGTCGTAAGGCGGATGCGAGGGTCCACGGCGACCCTGCCCGGCCTGTACTCGCTTCAGTCGCGCGGCGTGCGAACCGTGTCGCGTCGTGCGGGCGTTCCGCCCGCAGCGCGCACGGTCGGGCAGTTCCTCATGTGGCAGGTCGGCTCGATGAACGTGCGCGCCGCCTGGACCAGTCTCTCGGGGCTTCGGAAGAACGGCGGCTCGGGAACGCTCAGCGGCACGGACGTGTGCGGTGCAATGCCCAACGTCTCCGGGGTGGCGGTCCCGACGTCGCCGGGCTACACGCAGAACGGAGGCGCGTCGGTTCCAAGCGGAACGCCTCCCATCAAGGACCTCGGGCCGCAGCCGGCGTCTGACGACTCGGTCAATATCGATTGGGCGGGCATCGTGAACGGCGGAGTGTTGACGCCGAACATCACGATTCCCGGCCAGGGGTGGCCCTCGTTCGCGGATCCCAACTACTGGCCGATCATCAAGGTCAACGGCGATTTTACGCTGCCTGGGGATGGACGCGGCGTGCTGATCGTGACGGGCGGCCTCACCATCAGCGGAGCCCGACACTGGGATGGGGTGCTCATGGTGGGGGGCAACCTGACCTCGAACGGAAACAACGGCGTCGACGGAACCGTCGTCACCGGTCTCAATCGCAAGCTGGGGCAGGTCGTCCCACAGGGCGACGTGGGTAACGGCACCAAGACCTACCGATACGACTCCTGCAAGGTCGCGCGTGCGCTTCAGAGCCTGTCGGCGCTGGTGGAGTACCGGAATGCGTGGGCGGACAACTGGGCTTCGTACTAAACGACCGTTTCCCCTGGCATGTCGCGATATGCCGCACCTCGTGCACGATGCCCGGTCACTCCGCCCGCTCGAGCATTAGAAGAAAATCATAAGTAATGGTTAAATAACGACTTAAGTTCATGAGAAACGCGGGTATGCGCCATGCCTTGCAAGAGGCCCATGAATACCCGACTTGCAGACCCGACTCGCGCCTTCCGCGCCGGCTTCTCGCTCATTGAGATGATGGTGACGGTCACCATGCTGGGAATCATGGTCGGCATGGTGGCGCCGAACGTGTCGAAGGACATCTCGCACGCCCGCGTCAACAGCGCGGCGCGCGTCGTCGCCGGGGATCTCGAGCAGGCCCTCTCCATGGCCGGCCGTCAGCGCCGGCCGGTCCGCGTCGTCATCGATGGCTCGGCCAAGGAAGTCCAGCTGATCGACCGCGTGACGGGGAATCTGATCTCGCGGCGTGCCTTGGGCGACGTCAGCGAATACAAGCTCTACTCGGTCGCAGGGGCCCCGGCTACGGTGGATCTTCTCCCACACGGTGTCGCGACGGCCTCTACGATCGTCACTCTATCGGCAGGTGGCTACTCGCGGAGCGTAACGATGACCCGCGGCGGCCACGTGCGCGTCAGCCCCTAATATCCATGCGAAGCCAGCTTCGACGCCGAAAGGGTCCCGGTGATGCCGCGCTTCGCCGCGGCATCACGCTCATCGAGGTCGTTGTCGCTCTCACCATCTTCGCGCTGGTGACCGTGGGAATCGCCGGCTTCACGACCCAGGTTGCCGAGGGCTCGCGGATCAACAGTCTCGCGTCGGTCCGAGCCGGTGCGCTCGCCGCGCAGGTCAATCGCCTCGAGGTTCTGCCGTACGACACGCTTCCGACTCGCGTCGGGTGCACCAGCATCTCCGCGGGTCTGGTGCCGCGCACGGAATGCGTCGCGGTGCAGGACATCGTCGCCGGCCGCCGCCGGGTGACCTTCATCCTCCGCCCGAACAACACGGCGCTCCGTCCGGACACCGTGGTTCTCGAGCGGACGAGGCCCCGGCAGTATCACCCGCTCAACCTCTTTTAAGCCATGATCACCCTTCGCCGACGCTCGGGTCTCACGATCATCGAGCTCCTCGTCACGGTCATCGTTCTCGGGATCGTCGGAGGCGGGATCGTGCGCATGCTCACCTCGCAGGCGCGCTTCTATGAGCATCAGGGCGCCGGACGCAGTGCCCGCTCCGTTTCGCGCGCGGCGGTCAACGTGCTGCTCAGCGAGATGCGCATGGTCGACGGGACGCAGGGCGTCATTGCCGCGACGCCCACCTCGGTGACGCTGCGGGTGCCGTACACGTTAGGCGTCTATTGCGGCTCGGTCGGCGGCGTCGCGACCGTCGCGCTGCTCCCGACCGACTCGGCGATGCTCGCCGAGCCGGGGTTTACCGGGTA
>DATBIU010000086.1:0-3987 GCA_036556765.1 Gemmatimonadaceae bacterium
CGTAATTCCAGGCCGCAGCGAGACATAATGCTCATAGTCGGCCCCATAGCGGCTGACCTCTTCGCTGACGATGGGGCGCGGGCCGACGAGGCTCATGTCGCCGCGCAGCACGTTCCACAGCTCCGGGAGCTCGTCGAGCGACGACGAGCGCAGTGCACGCCCGAATCTCGTCAGGCGCTCGGCGTCCGGCAGGAGCACGCCCGATGCATCACGCGCGTTGGTCATGGTGCGGAACTTGACCAGGCGGAAGGGGCGCGCATCGCGCCCCGGTCGCTCCTGCGCGAAGAAGACGGGCGAGCCGAGCTTCATGCGTACGAGCAGCGCGATGACGCCCAGGAGCGGCACCCACAAGGGTGTCGCCAGCAGCACCAGCAGGATGTCGGCGAGGCGCTTGCCTTTGTACTCGGCCATCCCTTAACTCAACGTCGGTGATCCATCTTCTGCAATCGCTTGCGGACGGCTCCACGCAGCTCGTGGACGTCCCCGTTCCCGCCGCCACAGGCGTCTCGCTCGTCGTCGAATCACGGGCGAGCGTGGTGTCGGCGGGAACGGAGCGCATGCTAGTCGATTTCGGCCGCGCGGGCTGGCTGGAAAAGGCGCGTCGCCAGCCGGACAAAGTCCGACAGGTCGTCGACAAGATGCGTACCGACGGGATTGGTCCCACCCTCGGCGCCGTCCGCGCCAAGCTCGATGCGCCCATTCCGATCGGATACTGTCAGGCCGGCATCGTCGTCGACACCGGGCCGCGCGTGGAGCGCTTCGCGCCCGGTGACCGGGTGGTCACCAACGGGCCACACGCGGAGTACGTGCGGGTGCCGCACACGCTCGCCGCGCACATCCCCGACGGTGTCAGCTTCGAGGCGGCGGCCTTCACCCCGCTGGCGGCGATCGGGCTCCAGGGCCTCCGACTCGCGGCGCCGACGTTAGGCGAGACGGTCGTCGTCTACGGTCTGGGGCTCATCGGGCTCCTCACCGTGCAGCTCGCGCGCGCGAACGGGTGCGAGGTGATCGGGATCGACCGCGATGCGTCGCGGCTCGCGCTCGCCGAGCGGCTTGGCGCGCGAACGATCGCGGCCGCGGAGGGCGTCGACGTCGCGCGGGCGGCGCTCGACCTCACCGCGGGAGACGGCGCGGACGTCGTGCTCCTCACGCTTGCGACCGACGACGATGGGCCGGTGCAGGCGGCGGCCGCGATGTGCCGGAAGCGTGGGCGCATCGTGCTCGTCGGCGTCGCCGGGCTCCAGCTGCGGCGCGACGATTTCTATCGCAAGGAGCTGTCGTTCCAGGTGTCGTGCAGCTACGGGCCGGGACGGTACGATCCGGTTCACGAAGACCAGGGCGTCGACTACCCCAGAGGCTTCGTGCGCTGGACGGAGGCGCGGAACTTCGAGGCCGTGCTGTCGCTGATGGCGGATGGACGCCTCGACCCGGCGCCGCTGGTATCGCATCGCTTCGACATCGCCGATGCCGCGCGCGCCTACGACGTGGTGTCGGGGTCGGAGCCCAGCCTGGGCATCGTGCTTCGGTATCCCGAGCGGACGGAGGCGTCGGCCGTGCTCCAGCGATCGGTGACGCTGAGAGCGGGCGAGCCGGCGCCGGGGCGCGGCATCGTCGGCTGGATCGGGTCCGGGAACTTCGCGTCGCGCGTGCTCATCCCCGCGTTCGCGGCTGGCGGCGCCACACTGCACACCCTCGCCTCGAGTGGCGGCGTGTCGGCCACGGTGGTCGGAAAGCGGGAGGGGTTTCGTCGCGCGACCACCGATCCGGACACGCTGCTCACCAACGAGCTGATCGACACGATCGTCGTGACGACACGACATGACACCCACGCCTCCTGGGCGCGGAGGGCTCTCGAGGCGGGCAAGCACGTGTTCGTGGAGAAGCCTCTTGCGCTGGACGCCGAAGACCTGGACCGCATCGCCGCCACCCTCGAGCGATCGTCGACCGTCCTGTGCGTCGGCTTCAATCGTCGTTATGCACCGATGGCCGTGCGCGCGCGCGAGGCGCTGCGCGGGCGCACCGGCCCGCTGGTCGTCGACATCCTCGTGAACGCCGGGACGATTCCCCGTGATCACTGGACGCAGCGCCCCGACGAGGGTGGGGGGCGCATCGTCGGCGAGGCGGTGCACTTCATCGATCTCGCCCGGTTCTTCGTCGGCGCGCCGATCTCCGGGATTCAGGTCAAGACGGCCGGCGAGGAGCAGGCGCTCGATGACGTCGCGGCCATGCAGCTCGGCTTCGCCGACGGGTCCATCGCGTCCATCCGCTACCTCGCCAACGGGCATCGCGGCTTTCCGAAGGAGCGCGTCGAGTTGTTCAGCGATGGTGTGGTCGTGCGGATCGACAATTGGCGGACGATGCGCGCGTGGGGCGTCGGCGGGCTGACGACGCACCTTCCGCACGCGCAGGACAAGGGACACGCCGCGATCGCCGCTGCCTTCATTCGGGCGGCTCGCGGAGAAGGGGAGCCGCCGATCGCACCTGACGAGCTCCTCGAGGTGAGCCGCTGGGCGATTCGCGCGGGAGTGCTCGCGTCGCGCGGCGGCGGTGTCGCATGAAGATCCTGCACGTGGTGGGCGCGCGGCCCAACTTCATGAAGCTCGCGCCCTGTCATCGGGCGCTGGCGGCGAGCGGCGCCGAACAGGTCGTCGTGCACACCGGGCAGCACTACGATGATGCGATGTCCGACTCGTTCTTCCGGGACCTCGAGATCCCGCCCCCCGACATCAACCTGGGCGTCGGGTCGGCGTCGCACGCGGTGCAGACGGCTCGCATCATGGAACGGCTCGAGCCCGTGGTGCTCGAGCGGCGGCCGGACTGGGTGCTCGTGTATGGCGATGTGAACTCGACCGCCGCGGCGGCCCTCGTGTGCTCGAAGATCGGCGTGCGGCTCGCGCACGTGGAGGCCGGCCTGCGCAGCGGCGACCGGTCGATGCCCGAAGAGATCAACCGTCTGGTCACCGATCGGCTCGCCGATCTGTTGCTCACACCATCGCGCGACGCCGACGAGAATCTTCGGCGCGAGGGCGTGGACCCGAGCCGGATCGTGTTCGTCGGAAACGTGATGGTGGACACGCTGCTCCACGGGCTGGCGCGGGCGCGGCAGGAGCTGATGCGCGAGCAGCTGGGCGTCCACGCCGGTGAATACGCGTTGGTGACCATCCACCGGCCCTCGAACGTGGACACCCCCGCACGATTGTCAGCGGTGGCCGCGGCGTTGGGCCGAGTGGCCAGGGCGATGCCGGTCGTGTTCCCGATGCATCCACGAACGCAGGCGCGGCTCACCGACGACGATCGGGCGCTTCTGGGCGACGTTCGCGTTCTCGATCCGCTCCCCTACCACTCGATGCTCGACTTGCTCGGGGGCGCACGTGTCGTCATCACCGACTCAGGCGGCCTCCAGGAAGAGACGACGGCGCTCGGCATCCCCTGTCTCACCGTTCGCGAGAATACGGAGCGGCCGGTGACGATCACCGAGGGCACCAACCGCCTCGCCCCGGACCCGGATGCGTTCGCCCGCCTGGCGCTGGAGGCGCGGCGCGATGGAACGCCGCGGCGACCCGAAGGCTGGGACGGTCACGCCGCGCAGCGCGTAGCGCAGGCGCTACATGCGCGGGCGGAGGAGGGGAGCGTGGCCCACCCCTTGCAAATCGCATCGTGACCCTGCCGCGCGCGGAATGACGCGCGCTTCGATCACATGACGAGAAGCGTATTCCAGTATCACCCGACGTACGGGTTTCACTTCATTCCCGGCGTGAAGGCGCGTATTCCGCACGAGGGCGGCGGCTATCTCCTGCGCGCGAATGCCGCCGGCTTCCGCAGCGACCGCGAGTTCGAGGCGCCCCGCTCGCCGGGGCGTCGTCGCGTGCTGCTCTTCGGCGATTCCTACACCGCTGGCGACGGGGTGAGCAACGGGTCCCGGTACGGGGATCTGCTCGAGCGGTACGTCCCAGCCATCGAGGTCTACAATTACGGTCTGCCGGGAAC
>DATBIU010000087.1:0-6893 GCA_036556765.1 Gemmatimonadaceae bacterium
GCGCGCTCTTCGAGGGACGCGAGCGCGGACTGGAGGCGAGCGCGCAGGTCTTCGTCCGCAATCCGAACTTTCGCGCGCTGTTCGAGAATCCGCAGATCGAGCGCGCCACGTTTCTCGAGCAGGCGGGCGAGGCGGCGGAGCAGATCGGGGCGAGCACCGTGCAGATCACCGACGCGCATGGCGTTCGGCTCGCGCGCAGCGACGATCCCGCCGCGGGAGCCGACACGCTCGCGCGTTCCGCGCTCATCGCGCGGGCGCTGGCCGGTCGGCGGGCGGCGGGCGCGGCGGTGATCGCCGACACGGTGCTGCATCAGGCGGTCGCGGTTCCGATCGAGGGCGCGTCGGCGCGTGTCGTCGGCGTGCTCATGGCGACCAAGGCCGTGAGCGATTCCGTGGCGCGCGAGATCACCGCGGCCACCGGGAGCGCCGTCGTCTTCTTCGCCCTCGACAGCACGGGGAATCCGCGCATCAGCGGGTCGTCGCTGCCGCGCGACGCCGCCCTCGCCCGCTTTCTCGACGAGCGGGCGCCGATCTGGGCAGCGGCCGACCCGGGCCCACCGGCGGCGATCGGACGGCCCGAGCCGGACACGACCGACGGCACCTCCCACACCGAGGTGACGTTAGGCGAAACTCCCTGGGTCGCGAGCGGCGCGGCGCTTCGGTCGGCCGGTGGCGCCGCTCTCGGCGGCTTCGTTGCCCTCCGGTCGCTCGACGAGGAAATGGCGGCCTTCACCCGTCTGCAACGGTCGATCCTGTTGGCGACGCTCGCCGGCCTGCTGCTGGCGGGCGGATTGTCGTACCTCATGGCGCGCGCGATCTCACGACGCGTTGGCGTGCTCGAAGCCGCTACGCGCCGCGCCGCCGACGGAGACTACGCGGCCGAGATCCCCGTCAGCGGCGGGGATGAGATCGGCCGACTCGCCGAATCGGTTCGCGCGATGCTCGCCGACCTGCGCGAAAAGCGAGATCTCGTCGAGTTCCTCAGTGCCGACATCGGTTCGAGGGAACAGGCCCGCGAGCCGGTCGAGGCACCGCAGCCGACGGGGGACGGGCTTCACGCGGGCCAGAAGCTCGCCGGGCGCTACGAGATCCTCGAGACCATCGGCAGCGGGGGGATGGGCATCGTGTATCGCGCGCTCGACCTGGAGCTGTCCGAGCCGGTGGCGGTGAAGACGCTTCGCCGCGAGCTCGTCTCGGACTCCACGGCGCTGGCACGCTTCAAGAGCGAGCTGCGGCTGGCCCGCCGGATCTCCCACCGGAACGTGGTTCGCACCCACGATCTCGGGGAGACGGACGGCATGTACTTCATCACGATGGAATACGTCGAGGGCACGTCGGTGAAGGCGCTGATCAAGGAGCGCGGCCGGCTTCCCGTGCACGCGACGCTGCCGATCGCGAAGCAGCTCTGCCGCGCGCTCGAGGTCGCGCACGAGCAGGGCATCATCCATCGCGACATCAAGCCGCACAACATGGTGCTCGCGCCCGACGGCGTGCTGAAAGTGATGGACTTCGGCATCGCGCGCCTGCTCGGCCGTACCACGCAGGGGATGACGCAGACCGGCATGGTGGTCGGGACGCCGGAGTACATGGCGCCGGAGCAGCTGCTTGGCGAGGATGTCGACGCCCGCGCCGACATCTACGCGATCGGCGTCGTGATCTACGAGTGTCTCACCGGGCGCACGCCGCACACCGCCGATAACGCCATGCTGCTCATCTCCCGCGTCCTCGACCAGCGGCCCGTCCCGCCGCACGAGCTCGCGCCCGATGTTCCAAGGCGGCTATCCGACGCCGTGCTCGCCGCGCTGCACCGCGACCGCGGCCAGCGGCCGAGGACGGTGGGGGAACTGCATGACATGCTCACGAATGAGGAATGAGGAATGAGGACTCGAGGAGTGAGGAATTCGCTCGGAGGAGACCCACTCAATCGAGTTCCTCACTCCTCAGTCCTCCTTCCTCATTTCGTTCTGATTTTCATTTCGTTTCCGTAAACACCCGCTCGATGGAATGCAGCACCGCCTTCACCTCGAGCGCGATGTTGCGAAAGCGGTTGGCGACGCCGGGGGGAATCGCGACACGGCTGAACATCACCACCGCGAACATCTCCCCGCGGAGCATCCCGCCGAAGCCGAGCACGGACTGGATGCCGAAGGGCGCCACGAACTCCGTTTGCGCGGGGATGTAGGGACTCCCCAACGCCTGCTCGACGTAGAAGATGTTGTAGGTGCGGCCCTCGGAATCGGGGACGATCGAGGCATCGGTCTGGACGAGGTGCTCGACGTCCAACCCCATCTGCTCGATCAGCTGGGCGATCATGGGGGCCCGGTGGACCATCCGGACGCTCGCGAGTGGAATCGTCCGATGTGCGTTCGAGCGGTGCCGGTCGTTCCAGTCCTCCTGGACCCCCGCGGTGGCCAATAACGTGAGGCACCGCATCCCCTCGTCCCGTGGCGCCTCTCCCAGTGCCGCCCGCGCGAACAGGCGAAGGTCGGGCTCGAGCTCGCGGTAGGGGTGGGTCTTGTAGAACCGCACCAGCGCGAGCTGCGGATCGGCCGAGCCGGGGTCCCGGAAGGCGCCGAAGAGATATCGAACGATCGCGGCTCCCGCCGCCTCGAGCGACGAGGCGCTGCGTGCCGCCTGCCGGATGTCGAGCCCGCACCGCAGCATGTCGTGCAGCTCGAAGGTGCGGAGATCGAAGGTGCGCAATGGACGGGTGGTGGGCATGGAGCTCGGGATCAACGTACCCTCGTTTTCGTTCATCGATGGCTGCCGAGCGTCCGTCTCCGGGCGGGAGCGGGCGCCGCGCGCAGTGCTCGCTTCTTGCACTACAGCATCCAATCACTCGAGAGCGATTTCGACCGTGCTGGCCCTCACGCCCCATTATGCGTGTTCCGGGCCAGCCGCCGCTTCTCAGGACACGTAGAGATCAGGAGCCAAGCCGTGGGCATCGGTGACATGGACCTCGATCGCGAGGCGGCGATCGAGTCTTCCCGTGACGAGAACGGCCGGGACAAGGGGACCGGCCGCCGGGGACGCAGGGGAGGCCGAGAGGGCGGGTCGGGCAAAGCGGGACGGAACAATCGCGACCGCGAGCTGAAGCGGCTGCTGGAGGGCCTGCGGGACCTCGAAGCAGGCGATTTCCGGGTGCGCCTGGATGGCAACGGTGACGCGCTGATGGCAGAGATCTTCGACACGTTCAACGAGATCGCGGAGCGCAACCAGCGGTTGTGCGAAGAGATCGGTCGGGTGGCGCAGGTCGTCGGCCGCGAAGGGCGCATGGACGAGCGGGCGTCGATCGGCCCGGTGTCGCGCGGGTGGGCCGACTCCATCAACGCCGTGAACGAGCTCGTCGGCGACCTCGTGCAGCCCACCACCGAGGTGGCCCGAGTGATCCAGGCGGTCGCCGAGGGGGACCTGTCTCAAAAGGTCGAGCTCCAGCTCGAAGGCAAGCAGGTGCAGGGGGAGTTTCTCCGCATCGCGACGACGGTCAATCGAATGGTCGACCAGCTGTCGTCGTTTTCCGGTGAGGTCACCCGGGTCGCCCGCGAGGTGGGGACGGAAGGGATCCTCGGCGGCCAGGCGAACGTGCCGGGCGTTGCCGGGACGTGGCGCGATCTCACCGAGAGCGTCAACGCGATGGCCAACAACCTCACGACGCAGGTGCGCAACATCGCCGACGTGACGACGGCGGTCGCCAGGGGCGATCTCTCCCGCAAGATCACCGTCGACGCGAAGGGGGAGATTCTGGAGCTGAAGAGCACCGTCAACACGATGGTCGACCAGCTCAACGCGTTCGCGTCGGAAGTCTCGCGCGTGGCGCGCGAGGTGGGCACGGAAGGAAAGTTGGGCGGGCAGGCCCGCGTCGAAGGCGTGGTCGGGACGTGGAAGGACCTCACCGACAACGTGAACGCGATGGCCAACAACCTCACCGTGCAGCTGCGGGACGTATCGGCGGTGTCGGCCGCGATCGCGAGCGGCGACCTCACGCGCAAGATCACCGTCGAGGCGCAGGGCGAGATCCTCCAGATCAAGGACGTCATCAACAAGATGGTCGACTCGCTCTGGGTGTTCGCGGGCGAGGTCACGCGCGTGGCGCGTGAGGTGGGCACCGAGGGCATCCTCGGCGGGCAGGCGAACGTGCCGAGCGTCGCCGGGACCTGGAAGGATCTCACCGAGTCGGTGAACTACATGGCGAGCAACCTGACGAATCAGGTGCGCAACATCGCCGATGTCACGACCGCCGTCGCCAAGGGTGACCTGTCCCGCAAGATCACCGTCGACGTGAAGGGCGAGGTGCTCGAGCTGAAGAACACGATCAACGTCATGGTCGACCAGCTCAGCTCGTTCGCGTCGGAAGTAACGCGCGTCGCGCGCGAGGTGGGAACGGAAGGTGTGCTCGGCGGGCAGGCGAACGTGCCCGGGGTCGGCGGAACGTGGAAGGACCTCACCGACAACGTCAACGCGATGGCGTCGAACCTCACCAATCAGGTTCGCAACATCGCCGACGTCACGACCGCTGTGGCGAAGGGCGATCTCTCCCGGCAAATCACCGTCGAGGCGAAGGGCGAGATCCTCGAGCTCAAGAACACGATCAACACCATGGTGGCGCAGCTGCGCGCGTTCGCTGACGAAGTCACGCGTGTGGCACGCGAGGTGGGTACGGAGGGCGTGCTGGGCGGTCAGGCGAACGTCGGCGGTGTCGCCGGCACCTGGAAGGGCCTCACCGACAACGTGAACTTCATGGCGAGCAACCTGACGAATCAGGTGCGCGACATCGCGCTCGTCACGACCGCCGTCGCCAGCGGCGACCTGTCGCAAAAGATTACCGTCGATGCGAAGGGCGAAGTGCTCGAGCTCAAGAACACCGTCAACAACATGGTGGACAAGCTCCGCGTGTTCGGCGATGAGGTGACGCGTGTCGCTCGTGAGGTGGGAACGGAGGGCCGCCTCGGCGGCCAGGCCAACGTGCCGGGCGTCGGAGGAACGTGGAAGGACCTCACCGACTCCGTGAACTCGATGGCGAACAACCTCACCGTGCAGGTGCGCAACATCGCCGACGTCACCACCGCGGTCGCGAAGGGCGACCTCTCGCGAAAGATCACCGTCGATGTGCGCGGCGAGATCCTCGAGCTGAAGAACACCGTCAATACGATGGTCGATCAGCTCTCGTCGTTCGCCGCCGAAGTCACGCGCGTGGCGCGCGAAGTGGGAACGGAAGGAAAGCTCGGCGGGCAGGCGAAGGTGCCGGGCGCCGGAGGGATCTGGCGCGACCTCACCGACAACGTCAACTCGATGGCGAGCAACCTCACCGGGCAGGTGCGCAACATCGCCCTGGTGACGACGGCGGTCGCCAACGGGGACCTGTCGCAGAAGATCACCGTCGACGCGCTCGGGGAGATCCTCGAGCTCAAGATCACGATCAACAACATGGTGGACCGCCTGCGCATCTTCGCCGACGAGGTGACCCGTGTGGCGCGCGAGGTGGGGACCGAAGGGAAGCTCGGCGGGCAGGCCGAAGTGCCCGACGTCGCGGGAACGTGGAAGGGATTGACCGACAACGTCAACGCGATGGCGAACAACCTCACCACGCAGGTGCGGGCGATCGCCGAGGTGGCCAATGCGGTGACGCGCGGCGATCTCACGCGGCAGATCGCGATCGAGGCGCAGGGCGAGATCGAGGAGCTGCGGCGCAACCTCAACCAGATGATCGCGAACCTGCGCGAGACGACCGAGCGCAACCGCGAGCAGGACTGGCTCAAGACGAATCTCGCGAAGTTCACGCGGATGATGCAGGGACAGAAGGACCTGCAGACCGTTTCGCGACAGATCATGTCGGAGCTCACGCCGCTGGTGAGCGCGCAGTACGGCGCGTTCTACATGCGCGACACCGACGAAGGTGAGATGCTGCTGAAGCTCATCGCGAGCTATGCGTACAAGGCGCGAAAGCACGTCGCCAATCGGTTCGCCGAGGGCGAGGGGCTGGTGGGCCAGGCGGCGCTCGAGAAGCAGCCGATCCTCCTCACCAACGTGCCTGACGACTACGTGCAGGTCACGTCGGGACTCGGCGCCGCGCCGCCGCGAAACATCATCGTCCTCCCGATCCTGTTCGAGGGCGAGGTGAAGGCGGTGATCGAGCTCGGCTCGTTCAACGCGTTCAGCCAGATTCACCAGCTCTTCCTCGATCAGCTCTCCGAGAGCATCGGCGTCGTGCTGAACGTCATCCAGGCCAACATGCGCACCGAGGAGCTGCTCGAGCAGTCGCAGAACCTCACGCTGGAGCTGCAGAACCAGTCGAAGGAGCTTCAGGCGCAGCAGGAGGAGCTCGAGCGGTCGAACAAGGAGCTCAAGTCGCAGGCGGAATCGCTCCGCGCCTCCGAGGAGCTGCTTCGCCAGCAGCAGGAGGAGCTGCAGCAGGTGAACGAGGAGCTGGAGGAAAAAGCTTCGCTGCTCGCCGAGCAGAACAAGAAGGTCGAGCAGAAGAACAAGGAGGTCGAGGCGGCGCGCCTGGCCCTCGAGGAAAAGGCACAGCAGCTGGCGCTCAGCTCGAAGTACAAGAGCGAGTTCCTGGCCAACATGTCCCACGAGCTGCGGACGCCACTCAACTCGCTGCTCATCCTCGCCAAGCTCCTGAGCGACAACAAGGACGGCAACCTGAACCAGAAGCAGGTGGAGTACGCCCAGACGATCTTCTCGTCGGGCACGGACCTGCTGAATCTGATCAACGACGTGCTCGACCTGTCCAAGGTCGAGGCGGGCAAGCTCGACGTCCATCCGACCGAGATGCCGATCGCCGACATCAGCGAATTCGTCGATCGAAGCTTCCGGCCGCTGGCCGAGGAGAAGGGCCTGTCGTTCAAGGTGGACGTGATGCCCGATCTGCCGCCGGCGATCGTCAC
>DATBIU010000088.1:0-6768 GCA_036556765.1 Gemmatimonadaceae bacterium
TGCTCGAGGTGAAAGGCCTTGGCCGTCGAGCACCTCGAGCACCTCGAGCACCTCGAGCACCTCGAGCACCTCGAGCACCTCGAGCACCTCGAGCACCTCGAGCACCTCGAGCACCTCGAGCACCTCGAGCACCTCGAGCACCTATGCTTCCATGAAGATCTTTGGCCAGCACGACGAACAGACCATCATCCAACTGGAGAAGGTGGCGCAGACGGCGGAGCGTGTCGCGCTCATGGCCGACGGCCACGTGGGCTACGTCATGCCCATCGGGGGCGTCGCTGCCTATCGCGACAAGGTGTCGGTAGTCGGCGTCGGCTTCGACATCGCGTGCGGCAATGCCGCCATTCGCACCAGTCTTACACTCACCGATCTGGGCAGCACGGAGACGGCCCGGCACGGCGCGCTCGAGTCCATCGCCGACGAGATCGCCAGCACCGTGAGCTTCGGCGTCGGCCGGAAGAATCGCGCCGATGACGCGCCCATGGACCACGCACTGTTCCAGGACGATGCGTGGGACGCCGCGCCCCCACGCGAGCGAAAGGCGCTCGTCGACAAGGCCCGTTCCCAGCTCGGCACCGTTGGGAGCGGCAACCATTACGTGGATGTCTTCGCTGATGAGACCGGCGCGCTCTGGGTCGGCGTGCACTTCGGGAGCCGCGGCTTCGGGCACACCGTTGCCTCCGGCTTCCTCGCGCTAGGCCAGGGAAAGAAGTGGGGAGAGCGCGTCCCCGAACGGGAGACACTGCTCGACATCAACGAGCCACTGGGTCACGACTACTGGCACCTGATGAACCTGGCCGGCCGGTACGCGTACGCGGGTCGCGAGTGGGTCGCACGCAAGGTCGTGCGCATCCTCGGCGGCCGTGAGATGGAGCTCGTCCACAACCACCACAACTTCGCGTGGAAGGAGACGCACGACGGCGACGAGTACGTGGTCGTCCGCAAGGGCGCCACGCCGGCGTTTCCCGGTCAGAAGGGGTTCATCGGCGGCTCGATGGGGGATGACGCCGTCATCGTGCAAGGCCGGCAGGGTGGTGAGGTCGCCGATGTCCAGCGCCAGGCGCTGTTCTCGACCGTGCACGGCGCCGGACGCGTGATGTCGCGCTCGCAGGCCGCCGGCAAGAAGAAGGGCTGGGGACCGAAAGCCCGCATCGTGTCCCCTGGCCGAGTCACGCCCGAGATGATGAAGGAGTGGATCGACGCAAAGGGCGTGATTCTCCGCGGCGGCGGCCTCGACGAGAGTCCGCACGTCTATCGCCGTCTCCCCGACGTGCTCGCGGCGCAGGAGGGAACGGTCGAGGTGCTGCACACCCTGCGCCCGCTCATCGTCGTCATGGCCGGCGCCAACGAGTTCGATCCCTACAAGGACTGACTCGCTGGCGCTGGCGCGAGATCCTTCGCGTACACGCCCTTGTACCGGCTCACCTCGCTTCGCTCACGATCGAGCTCGGGGATGTGGCGCAGGTCGTACCCGCGCGCGCGAAAGAAGTCGTCGTTGCTGCTCACCGCGAACACGGTCGCGTACTCGCGAACGCGCGCCAGCGCTTCGGCCGCGCTCACCAGCGCCGTCCCGATCCCACGCCCCTGGTGGTCCGGATCCACCGCCAGCGATCGAACCTCGACCAGGCTCGGCGAATACTCATCGAGATGCACACAGCCCACCACGCGCCCGTCTGCCTCGCTCACCAGGAAATCGATCACCCGCTCGGCGATGAACTCCGGCGTCCGCGGCAAGAGGGTGCCGTCGCCGACGTAAAGGCCAATGAGGCCGGAAATCGCTTTGGCGTCGCGGACATGGGATGGTCTCACGGAAGGCATGATAGTAATGATAGGGCAACACCCGAAGACGTCAGGGGTCAGACGTCAGGTATCAGTGGTCAGAAAATGGCAAACCGCATGCGCGGCCGAAGTTTCTGACCTCCGACTCCTGACGTCTGACCCCTGACGTCTTCGGCCGTTCTTAGGTCGAGTAGTACGCCGCATTCTCCGAGATGTACCCCGCCGACAGATCGCACCCGAACGCCGTCGCCTCCGCATCGCCGACGCCGAGGGCGACGAGGATGTCGGTGGTGTCGGTCGCGAGCGCGGCACGCACGGCGGCCTCATCGAACGTCGTCCGTTCGCCGGCGTGCACGACCTTCTGGCCATTGATCCACGCGTCCGTCGCGTCCGGGCGAATGGTGCACTCGAAGCACTTCCCCACCGCCATCAGCAGTCGCCCGACGTTTGGATCCGCACCGTGAACCATCGTCTTCACCAGGGGCGAGTTCACGAGCGACTTCGCGATGCGTCGGGCCTCGGCCGGCGTCGTCGCGCCCCGGACCGTTGCGCGAAGCAGCTTGGTGGCGCCCTCGCCATCGCGCGCGAGCATCTCCGTCATGCGGAGACAGCCCGTCCGCAGCGCCTTGCGAAAGGCATCGCGATCGACCGCGCCCCCGCGACCGTTGGCGAGCATCACGCACGTGTCCGATGTGCTGGTGTCGCTGTCGACCGAGAGCATGTTGAACGAGACATCCACCGCGTCACGGAGCAAACCATCGAGCTCGCTCGCTCCGATGGCCGCATCGGTCATGATGTACGAGAGCATCGTCGCCATGTTCGGCTCGATCATCCCCGAGCCCTTCGCCACCCAGGTGATGGTCGCGCCGTCCACGCCCACGGAGAGCGCCTTGGGGTGCGAATCCGTGGTCATGATCCCCTCCGCGCCAACGAGCGGATCGTCGACGAGATCGGCCGCGATACCACGCAGCCCCTGCTCGATCCGTTCGATCGGGAGCGGAACGCCAATGACGCCGGTGGAGCTGACCAGCACCCGGTCTGGAGAGGTGCCTAACGCCTCGGCAGCCGCGGCGGCCATCCGCCGCGCGTTTGCCAGACCGGCGGCGCCGTTCGCCACGTTGCTGACCTTGCTGTTCACCACGATCGCCCGGAGCGTCCCGCCGCGAATCGTCTCCCGTCCCAGGAGCACGGGAGCGCCCGGAAAGTGGTTCCGCGTGAACACCGCCGCCGCCGCGGCGTCCACGTCGCTGACGAAGACGGCGAGATCCTTCCCCGATGGCTTGAGCCCGCAATGACGGCTCGCGGTCCGAAAGCCGCGCGGGAAGCGAGGCGGGTCGTGGAACATGGTGGGGGAAGAATACTGCACTCATCGCCCCGTTGCCTCCCCACCCACTGGCCAGTCTCTCCTCAGCCTTTCCATGACACCCGCGAGCGGTATGCGAACAGAAGAATTCGAGGACGATGCCAACGGCCCCGGCGATCCCCTCCCGGCGGCCGTCTTCGAGCAGGTGGCGCAAACGCTCGTGGCTCAGATTCGCACGATGATCGACCACCGCGCCCGGTACGAGCCCGCGGATGCGTGGGCCTTTCCGGAGAGAGACGCGACATTCTACGAGCGCGTCGATCAGGAGATGGCGGCGGTCGGATTTCGCACGATCGGTGACTTCGAGGACGCCTCCCTCGCCGGCAGCGATGCATCGAAGAGGTCCTTCCTCCGCTTCGCGCTGGGCGCCCACGGCGCGATCGCCGCCATGTGGTTCGAGGTCCCGGCCGCCGAGGGCGACGCGCTCCAGTGCCTCGTCCTGCACAGCTGGCTCGCCAACGGCTCCGTACTGGTCACGGCGCGAGGGACCGTCGACAACGGCCTCCCAGTTCCCGCGTCGATCGTCGTCGAGCGCGTCGATGCCACGCTCGACACCCGGTCGGCGCTTCGAATGCACGGCGAGCGCGTCGCCAGCACCGGCCAGGCCCCATGTCGGGTCGCCGACGTAGATGACCTGTTCGGTCGATACCGCAACGACGAAACCGCAATCGCGGAGTTCCGACGAGCGCTGGGCCCCAGCCTGTTCGAGCCGATGCTTCGCACCATGTTGGGCGAGAACTACGATGCTCAGGGCCAACCGATCCTCGATGCCATTCACGACCACCCGGAATGGATGGATGGCGAGATCAGCGCCGCTCCGAATCCGCTTCGGCTCGGAATGGCGCGGGACAGCGCGGTGGACCGCGATCGCTTCCCCCATCTGGTCATTGCGCGAATTCCCGAGCACATCGACCCCATGGATCGCGGTGCTCGCTACGAGGATCCCCTTCAGGACGCCCTCGCCATCCGCGACCTTGGCATGATCACCGGCGGCGGCTCGCAGCTGACCGCCGACGCTGAAATCAGCTTTGTCGACGTGGAGATGGCGCTCGTGGACCTCGGCGAGGCGCTGGATGTCGCCACGCGGATCCTCGAGGAAGCCGGCGCTCCCGTTGGCTCGCAGCTCCGCTTCGAGCAGGATGGCGTGGACGTCGAGCGGCCCTTCGGGATGCAGGAGGGCGTGGCGGTCTATCTCGATGGGACGAGCCTGCCTGACGAAGTCTACGCCCAGACGGACATCGATGCGCTGATGGCGCGCCTGGCGGGCGCGGTGGAGTCGGCGGGTGGCGAGCTACGCAGCACGTGGAGCGGCCCGAGCGAGACCGCGCTCTTTCACTATGGACCGAGCGCCGATGCGATGATGGTCGCGCTGAAGCCCGTCTTCGACGATTTCGCTATCTGTCGGAACGCGCGCGTGCTCATCCGGCAGGGAGCCTACGGCGATACTCGCACCATCCGGCTTCCCAGACACAACGGGGCCTAACGGGCGTCAGGCAGGCGTCACGACACGACGAGCACGCGATACCGCACCACGAGCGGCCCATCCTCGCCTGCACGCGTACCTGGCCAGATTCGGAGTGTCGACCCGCCCGGTAACGGCACGTACAGCCCCTGCGTCGGCAGGTCCGTCGTGAGGCCGTGTGCCGGCACGAGCTCTCCGGCCGGCATGGCGACGAGCGCGGAATCCACGGCGGCTCCAAAGATTTGCGGCAGCGTCGACCGCAGGATGCCCTCGAGCTTCTCCGGTCTCCGGGTGCGCGAGAGAGGCGTGTCGAAATAGACGGTGATCTCATCGCCTCGGCGCTCGGCGACGATGCCTTCGCGCAATGTCGTTCGCCCCTCGCCGATGGTGGCCGCGAGCTCTGGTGCGGGTGGGGTGGTCACGCTCGCTGCGCTCACCACGGTGCTGTCGGGGATAACGGATGCCGGGGATGGCGAGGAAGGCGCAATGTCCGATGCCGGCTCCGGGACCGGAAGGCTCGGCTTCGACGGCGGCGACTGCGCTGGGAGAGTGAAGCCGGCCGCGCGAAGCTCGCTGTCGAGCATGCCGGCGGCGCCGGCCGCCCCGAGTGTGGCGACGCCGAGCGCGATGGCGGACGTGGCGAAGAGCGCGCGGCGGCGACGTTCGCGTGTCGCGACGCGGTTCTCCTTACGACAACGCAGACAGACCGGTATGCCAGGCCCCACGTCGTGGGGACATGGCGGGGCAATTCGTTCTGACATGGCGGGGCTCTCGAGGCGGGGGGACTTCGAGGAGGCGGCAGGATCTCATGGCTGACGAGTCACCCGCACGCTGGCAACGAAGGCCCCCGGCCCCGCCGACGGTTTCGACCCGACGGTCTACCCCGCCATCGCCTGCATCCAGGCCTCTCCGGCCTTCCGCATTTCCTCGGGGGTGAGGTCCTTCACCCGGGTCGCAATGCCCCACTGGTGACCGAACGGGTCGGTGACCTTGCCGTAGCGGTCTCCCCAGAACGCGTCCTCCAGCGGCTGCCGCAGCTCGCAGCCCGCTGCGACCGCGCGCGCGACGGCCGCATCCGCGTCATCCACATAGATGTGCAGCGACCCGTGCACCCCACCGAGCGTGAGCGGTGACTTCATCTCCCACATGGGGTTCTCTCCGCCGAGCATGATGATCGAGTCCCCGATGCGGATCTCGGCGTGCATGATCGAGCCATCAGGGCCCTGCATCCTGTCCAGCTCCTCGGCGCCGAACGCCTCCTTGTAGAACTCGATCGCCTTCGCCCCGTCACTGACGGTGATAGCCGGTGTGACCGTGTGATAGCCCTTGGGCGGATTGGTGGCCATGGGGTCCTCGCTCGCAAATGGTTGCAGGGGGCGACCAATGTAGACCCGGGACCGACCGGCAACCAGTAGGCGACCCGAAGAGACGCCGCCGCCGTTTCCATGAAGCGACGGCGCGCGTCAACAAAGGGGCACAGCAGTCCCTCCGTGCCCCCTGAATTCCAACATCCGAATTCGGATTCCCGCCGTCTCTGCCGTTCGGCAAGGACTCGCCCATGCGCACACCACTTCGCCGCCTCACCACACTTCTCGCTGGCCTCATGCTCGCCGCGTGCTCGACGGGTAACGTCATCGTCGTTCGGCGTCCTGCGCCCCCGCCGCCACCGCCACCCCCGCGCATCGAGCCACTCGAGATCACCCTCGCGCGCCCAGTTCGTGGTCAGTTGGTGGTGCAGACGAATCGCCCGTCGTACGTGGCGCTCTTCGAGATCGTGCCCGATCGGGGCGTCGCTCTGCTCTCACCCTCGTATCCACATCAACGCACCTGGATGCTGGCGGGGTTGAACTGGGTGCCGGTGTCGTGGCGCGTTCAGTCTACGATGTACTACGGACGGCCGTCGGGCACCGCCGTTCCATCGCGGTGGGTGTACGCGATCGCCTCCGATGAGCCGCTACGGCTTCCGGACGAGGCGTTCCACCCCAGCTACATGCGCCGAGTGCTCGGCCCGGCTGCCTATCGAGCGACCAATCCGTACGTGACGATGCGTGCCATCGCGCGCGCTTTCGTGCCGTCCGTCATCGACGAAGCGTGGGCGGAAGATGCGTTCGCGCTTGCCGCCACCTATGCGAGCGATCCGTATCGCACCGTCCGCATTTACTGC
>DATBIU010000089.1:0-2558 GCA_036556765.1 Gemmatimonadaceae bacterium
CACCGCGGACCTAGGTAAAGTGCCAGCTCCCCCGCTCGCCGTGCTCGGAGATCACGCTGGCGAGCCGTCCTGCGGCATTGCGCCAGTTCGTTTCCACGGCGCGCTGGGCGCCTTTGGCGTCGCCGGATTCGATCGCGGCGATGATCGCCTCGTGCTCCTTCACCGACGTGGGCAGGGTGTCGAGGAGGATGTTCACGTACAGCCGCACGTAGCGCTCGATCTGCGGCTTGAACGAGTGGTGCAGCGACTGGAGGCGCGGCCCCGCGACGTCGTCGACGAAGGCGCGGTGGAACTGCTCGTCGAGCTCGAAGACGCGGGTGGGTGAGCGCTTGCGGCGCGCCTCGACGCCGAGGGTGCGGTTGAGCTGCCGCAGGTGTCTCACGATCTGGCGCCGACGCGCGGTGGGGAGCGAGGCGGCCTCGAAGGCGCCGAGCCCCTCGAGATGGCCGACGATGAGGAAGAGCTCGCGTCCGTCCTTCTGGGTCAGGGGCGTGACGATGAGGCGCTGATCGCCGCCGCGGCTCGCCGACGCGACGAAACCTTCCTGATGGAGGCGGTGGAGCGCGCTGCGCACCGGCGTGCGGCTCGAGCCCATGCGGGCGACGACGGCGCGCTCGGAGATGCGCGCGCCGGGGGGGAGCTGGCCGGAGACGATCAGCGCGCGCAGCTCCTGATATACGCGCGCCACGCTGTCGACTCGGCCGTTTTCGATGGGTGACCCGGCGCGGGCGCGTCGCGCGATGGTTTGCTGCACGGTGGGCAAAGGTATGAGTGGGAACAGCGGGCGCAAGAAGTACTGACCAGACTACGGACCTGACGGCGGACCTGACTACGGACCTAACTACGGACCTGACTACTTACCTAACTACGGACCTAACTACGGACCTAACTACGGACCCAACTACGGACCCAACTACGGACCTAAGGGCGGTTCTTACCTCGGACCTGACCGCGGGAGCAGGGATTCGCCGGACGACGTGACGGCGCCATACAATCCACGGTTGAAATGGTATACCGTATTGGTCTATCGCGATGGCTGCCGCGATGCTAGGTTGGCTGCCTCGCGAGATGCCGCGGCCACCCGTGCGGCGTACCCCGCCGTTGGTTGTTCACTATTCCAGCCCGAGGAATCGATGCACTCGTACTCTCCTCCCCGGCCCACGGAGCTCTTGCAGCGGGCTCCCCACCCCTCCTCGAGCGGCGTCTTCCGCTCGATCCTCACCCTCGCGATGGGGCTGTGCATCATCGCCTCTCCCGAGCTCCTCGCGCAGGATCGCGTCGTCGCCGGCACGGTGAGACGCGCCGTCACGCTCACGCCGATCGAAGGCGCGCGCGTGCAGATCGAGGGCACCGACCTCTTCGCCACGACCGATGGCGCGGGGCGCTTCCGTATCTCCGGCGCCAGCGGCGACAGCGTCACGCTCCAGGTCCGGCGCCTGAGCTACACCGCGACCGCGCAGCGGGTCGCGGTCGGCGCGACCGAGACGCGCATCCTGATGAGCGAGAGCCCGGTGAAACTGGACGAAGTCGTCGTGACGGGTACCGCCGTGGGGACGCAGTCTCGCGCGATCGGAAACGCCGTCTCGACCATCAACGCCGTCGACGAGATCGAGAAGTCCGGCGTCGGCGACGTGGGCTCGCTGCTCAACGCGCGCGCGCCCGGCGTCATCGTGACGTCCGGATCGGGGCGCATCGGGGCCGGGCCGAGCATCAACATCCGCGGCAAGAACACCATCTCGCTCAGCCAGCAGCCGTTGCTCTACATCGACGGCGTGCGGGTGGTGAACGACATCGGGACGGGCACGCGCTTCCAGGGCGGATCCCCCGCCTCGCGGCTGAACGACATCAGTCCCGAGGACATCGAATCGATGGAGATCATCAAGGGGCCGGCCGCGGCGACGATCTACGGCACCGAGGCCGCGAACGGCGTCATCCAGATCATCACCAAGAAGGGGCGCGCGAACTCGGCGCCGGTATGGATAGCGAGTGTTCGCCAGGGAACGCAGTGGTTCCAGGACCCCGAGGGGCGGATGCCGACGAATTACGCGACATGTGGCGCCGCGCACGTCGTCGCGACGAGTCTGGCGACGGACTGCCACGGCCAGGCGGTCGGCACGGTCGTCACCTGGGACGCCGTCGAACAGGAGAACGCGCGCGGCACGCCGATCTGGACGAACGGCCATCTGCAGACGTACAACGGCTCGCTCAGCGGCGGACTCCCCCTCGTGCGCTACTACGTCTCCGGCACGTACGACCACGACAAGGGCATCGAGCCCAACAACAAGCTCAACCGGTTCTCGGGACACGCGAACCTCACGATCTCGCCAAACGAGAAGGTCGACGTCTCGAGCAGCCTCACCTTCGTGAGGGGCAAGACGCACCTCGGCACGGAATACGGTGCCGGCTCGTGGTGGGGGGCCCTGTACGGATCGCCGCTCTCGGAGGGCGGCCCCGGCCGCGGATTCAACCTGTACCCGCCGGAAGCGGTGTGGGGGCTTTTCGAGAATACCCAGGACATCGCCCGGTTTACGGCGAGCGGCACGATCAATCACCGTCCG
>DATBIU010000090.1:0-6756 GCA_036556765.1 Gemmatimonadaceae bacterium
CGCGATCTACCTGTTCGACGACGGGGTCGACGTGAACCTTCCGCTGGTCGTGACCGTTCAGGGTATACCGAGCTCGGGCTGGGAGTCGAACCTGCGACGAATCGAGCGGGAGCGCGCGCTGGTGCGATCGCGGGCGGCGGCCCGGTCGGGGACGTGAGTCCGTACCAGTATCGTGGTCGGTCGTTTCGCCGTTCACATTCCGGGTAATTCGGCCTTTCAACCTTCGTGGCACGGCGAATTCTGCCCGCGGTCCTCACCAACAAAAGTCCGGTCCACCAACATGGTCCTCCGCCCGCTCCGCGCCCTCACTCGCTCACCGAACGCGCGAGTCGTCGAGACCTGGCTCGAACAGCTCGCCGACGCACTTGGCCGGCCCGACGCCGATCGCGCCGACATCTGTCGGCGGACGCTCGCGGAGCTCACGTATCCCGACTACGCCTCCAACTGGGAGACGGCGGTCGAGGACGAATCGCTCCCGCTCGCGACGCGGACCGCTCTGCTGTCGCTCGACCCACGCAACATCACGCTCGAGCCCGAATACTACGCCGAATGTGACGATGCGAAGTTCCAGCGCGTGAAGCCCCTGCTCTGGCTCTGGTACTCGTTCGATCGCACGGTGCTCGGGGGGCAGAACGTCGATGCCGGCGTGCGGCTGCGGCGCCTGCTCGCGCCGCTGATCTTCAAGCGCGTGGGCGCGAACTTCAAGTGCTTTCAGTTCGTCGAGGTCTCGTTCGGCTACAACCTCGACGTGGGTGATGACGTCGTCGTTCACCGCCACGTCCTGCTCGACGACCGGGGGGGCATCGTCCTCGGCAATCGCGTGTCGATCAGCGATTACGCGAACATCTATTCCCACACCCACAGCATCGTGGACCAGAAGGACGTGACGGCCCTCGAGACGGTGCTCGAGGACGATGTCCGCATCACGTACCACGCGACGGTGCTGGCGGGAGTCCGCGTGGGCCGGAACGCGATGGTGGGAGCGATGGCCGTGGCGACGAAGGACGTCCGCGCCTTCCACGTGAACGTCGGCATTCCGGCCAAGAGCGTGCGCGTGAAGCCGAATGCCCCGGCGGACGCGTACGAGACAGTGAGGCGGCCGAGCAAGTGAAGAATCCAGGGCGCTGGAACAGCGCTAAGGGCGCTGGAACAGCGCTGTTCCAGCGCCCTTAGCGCTCCTCAAGCGCCCCTGTTTCTTCACCGCACTCTCAGGACGTCCTCGACGCGTCCCGCGTCGCCACCGGCCAACAGCGCCGCCACACTCCGCACGTTCGCGCGCTCACTCGGCCATGCGAATCGGCGCTCCGCCTCGGCGATCGGCAGCCACTCCGCGCGTGTGTGCTCCTCACCGAGGGTGAGGGGTCCATCGGCGACGACGGCGGCGAAGACGACTGCCAGCATCACGGTGGCCTGCTGGTGGAGATAGAACGGCTGCACCGTGATGTTGTACAGGCGCTCCACGCCGAGTCCCGTTTCCTCGATCACCTCTCGGGACGCGGCAGTCTCGGGGCGCTCGCCAGGCTCGATGCTGCCATGCACCGTTTCCCACGCCCCGGCGCACCGCATGCCCGGGGCCCGCTCGAGCACGAGCGCCTCCCACGCATTGCCGCGACGCCGAAGCACGAAGACGTCGACGACGCCCACGCGCACTGTCGTGAGATCGCTCAATCCGCCTGACGAGCGCGCCCGAGAAGGGCGTTGATGCGCGCGCTGAGCGCGCGCGGACGGAATGGCTTGGTGAGGAAATCGCTCGCGCCGTACTCGAAGACGCGCACCTCACTGTCCTCATCGCCCTTGGCGGTCAGCACGATCACGGGCAGCTGCGAGGTCGCGGGGCGAGCCCGAAGGTGGCTCAACACACCGTAGCCGTCGAGCCGGGGCAGGTTCAGGTCGAGCACCACGATGTCCGGGGCGCCACGGTCGACCTCATCGAGCGCGAGCACGCCATCGCCCGCCTCGAGCACGGTAAAGCCCTCGCGCTCGAGCAGCTCCCGTAGCACCCGCCGCAGCGGCTCCTCATCCTCCACGAGCAATACCGTCGCATGCTCCCGCCGGCCTTTCGCGAACGGGGTGAGATCGTCGAGCAGCTCGAACGCCGCCTCGTGCCCGACACCGAGCGGCGCGGGCTCGGGCTGCGCGCCTTTCGCGGTGCCGCGCGCGCCGTCGCGCGCCGCCCCCGCCTGACGAGTGCTCCTCGCCGGTGTCGTCCGGGGCGCTCCTCGTGAGGGATCCTCCTGCGGTACCTCGAGCACCCGCAGCAATTCCTCGATCGTGGTGTCTCCCCCCACCACGCGGCTCACTCCGGACTCCCACAGCGAGCGCATGCCCCCCTCGCGCGCCGCATCGGCCACGCGATCGACGCTCTCGCCGGCCGAGATGCGCCGCTCGACCTCGGGGTTCGACACGAGCACTTCGACGACCGCCATTCGCCCGCGATACCCCGTCTGCGAGCAGTGATCACACCCCGCCGCGCGGAAGAGCGGCGTCCCCGCGGGGATCCATGGGCGCAGGCGATCGGGAATGGGGTCCATCCAGACTTCACGGCATTGCGGGCACACCCGCCGGAGCAGACGCTGCGCGATGATCCCCTTGAGCGCCGCGGCGAGCTTGTAGCTCTCCACGCCGATGTCGGTGAGGCGGGTGATCGAGCTGGCGGCGTCGATCGTGTGCAGCGTCGTCAGAACCAGGTGGCCGGTGAGCGACGCCTGCACGGCCGTCGCCGCGGTCTCGCGGTCGCGCACTTCGCCGACGAGCACGACGTCAGGATCCTGGCGCAGAATCGACCGAAGGGCGGCGGCGAAGGTGAGCCCCGCCTTCTCATGCACCTGCACCTGCACCACACCCTGGAGCCGATACTCGACCGGATCCTCGACGGTCACGATGTTGACGCCGCGCGTCTGAATCTGCCGAAGCGCCGAGTAGAGCGTCGTCGTCTTTCCCGATCCGGTGGGGCCGGTGACGAGAATGACGCCCTCCCGCATCTCCAGAAGCCGCTTGATGCGATCGAGCTCGTCGGTGCGCAGGCCCATGCCATCGAGCGAGAGAACGGTCGCCCGCGTGTCGAGGATGCGGACGACGACCTTCTCGCCTTGCGAAGCAGGGAGCGTCGACACGCGCAGGTCGATGGGGACGCCATTCACGGCCACGCGCGCGCGGCCGTCCTGCGGGCGGAGCCGATCGGCGATGTCCAGGCCGGACATGATCTTGATGCGCGACACCAGCGGGATGCCGGCCGCGCGCGGCAGCACCATCGTCTGCCGCAGCACCCCGTCGATGCGATACCGCACCGCCACCCCACCTTCCTCCGGCTCCAGGTGGATGTCGCTGGCGCGCGAGGTAATGCCTTCCGCGAAGATGTGGTCGACCAAGCGAATGATCGGCCGCTCGGAGGACGCCTTCTCGCCTCCGAGCTCCATGTCTTCCTGCGACTGCACGTCCGCGATCGCCTGGATGTCGTAGTTCGCGCTGACGTTCTCGAGAATCTTCGAGACCACGTTCTCCGGGCGATACAGCTCGTCCAGCCGCTCGGCGATCTTCGTCGGGCTGGCCAGCGACATCTTGACCGTTCGCCCGGTGGCGAACGCCAACGTCCGCTCGCAATCGAGATCGTGCGGATCGGCGGTCGCGATCTCGAGCGCGGAGTCGGAGATCGTGAGGGGAATGATGCGGTACTTTCGCGCGAGCGACTCCGGCACGTGCTCGCGGGCCTGCGGCGCGGCGAGCGAGATGTTGGCGATCTTCATGTGGAACCGCGAGGCCAGCGCCGTGAGAATCTCGTCGTCGCTGATGAAGCCGCGACGAACCGCGGCCTCCCAGTAGCTATCCTGGGCGGCGGTCTTCAGCACGCCGATCGACTCCTTCGACAGGAGCGTCTCGAGCGTGGGCAACAGCCAATCGTCGCGGACGTGACCCTTCGACACAGCGGCTCCATCGCGGACCGACGGCGTCTTCGCCATCGGGCAGGGGTTCGGGCGGGGGATGAGCGCCGGAGTCGCAGACGGGCACCCGGCCCTAACTTAGACGATCGAAGACCGAAACGAGATAGCGAGGCTCCAGGGCGCTGGGGAAGCGCTGGAAAAAGGGCTGGAAAGGCGCGCACTCATAGCACCCGCCACAGCTCGGGCGTCAGGTCCACGTTGAAGGTCCACCTCCCGTCACGAAGCCCGCGGGCCACGTCGAAGCGGACGGCGTCGAAGAACAGCAACGCGCCCGTCCCCACGCTCGGGTACCACCCTGCGGCGCGCCCCCCGGCGGGCCGCGCGACGAATACGACATGGGCGAAGGGCGCCAGCGTCACCCGAGGGGGGACCTCCCCGAACCGGCCCAGCGGCACGGCGATGAACGGCGCGGGCATGCGCCATTCGACGCGTTGGCTCCCCCCGATTTCCCCCACCAGCTCGTGGTACTCGTACCCTGGTCCGCTGACTGGGCCCCCCAGGTAGACCAGCTCCTGTGGGGGCACGGCCGGCGACGTCGCGTGAACGCCGGCGATCGTCGTCCGCGAGACGAACCGGTGAGCGCCAGCCGGGCGCTCGAGGGACGCATCGAAGGCCCCGCGAATCGTCCAGAGATTCCTCGGTGCGAGCGCGCCCCGCTCTCGAAAGCGCACCGCGCGCGCCTCGCCCCGCACCCGCAGCTCCGTATCCCCGATGAAGAGCGATGTCGGTCGATCGAACGACACGCCGACCCGGCTCGCGCTGGCATCCAGCGCGTCGATCACCGGCTCGTACCGCCCCCGCGATGGCGACGCGACGACACGAGCGGGCTCGTGACGCTCGTACGCCCCCGTCAACCGCCACTGCATGCCTAACGCCGAGCCGAGGTCGGCGGCGAGCCCTACGGCGCGCACGTCGAAGGGCTGGGTGTAGTCGCTTCCGAACTCCTGCGCCGCGATCGAGTTGAGGAGCCCAGACCGCTCGACGATGTCCCCGGCGTCGCGATACTCCCGCTCGGCGAACAGCGTCACGCCCATGCCGCTGGCGCGCAGCCACGACAGCTGGGCTCGCGCCTTGAGCTGCTCATCATCCACGCCATAACGCGCCTGGAGAGCCGCGCGGACTCCGCTTCCCAGGGCACGCGAAACGCCGGCGCCCAGGGCCAGCCCTTCGACCCGTCGCACTCGCGCAACGTCCGAGACGCCGCGCGCGGACGCCGTCGCTCCACGGCTGCGCGCGAGCGCCTGGGCGCGCACGAGACGCCGCGCCTCTTCCTGGATGACGCGCACTTCCGGATCGGTGGGCGCGCGAACATCCGGTGGCAGCGAATCCAGAATCGCGCCCCCCCACCGATGCGCGTCCATCACGCGACGCGGGGCCTGCACGATCTCGGGGCCGTTGAACAGCGCGAGATCGAGCCCGAGGTTCACGTCGTGGCAACAGATCTCCCAGCGCCCGCGGATGATCCCGCGCACGGGGAAGTCCATCCACGTTCCCGACCGGCGGATCTCGATTTCCTGGTGCCGCGGGAGCCAGAACGTGCCCGACACGAGCGCATTGTCGAGCACGATGGCCAGATCCTCGAGCTGTCGATCGACGAACGCCGCGCGGGTGAAGTTGAACGCCATGCGCACGAGCTGGGCGGTCTCCCGCTCGATGAACAGCGCCCCGATGACGCGAGGCTGCGTGTCGTCGGCCGGGCGCACTCGCACGATCGCCACCGCGATCGTGCGGTCGGGCAGTCGCATCTCGATCGAATCGCCAATCGCGAACTCGTAGGCGGCCAGCCCCTGCGCGCTGAGCGGATGCGGAACGTCGCGAACCTCATCGCCGTCGCCGAGGCGGATCACTTCCGGGAAGTTGTTCTGGACGATGCCGAGGTGATCGCGGTGGTAGGCGATGTCGGTCGGGAGGAGAAGCGTGTCTCGCCGGCCGATGATACGCTGCTTGCTCAGGCCGGGAGAGCGCCAGTACACTTCCAGGGCCAGCTCGTCCGCCTTGACGACCTTCGGCGGCTCGGTGAAGCCCTCACCGAGCTGGGCGAGAAAGGTGACATATCCGCGCGCGATGGCGCGCCAGTCGTGCAGCGCGGTATCGGCGAGCTGCCGCTCGCGGAGCTCGGTGGCGCGGTGCACGAGCGCCATCGTTCGCGCATCGTTCCACGCTGATTGCGCCCTGGCGGGCACGACGAGCGGCCCCAGAAGACAGCACGCGGCGGCGATCGCCGCGAAAAGGCGGAGCATGACGAGCGAATATCGCGGTGCGTGCATCGCGCGGCAAGCGCGCGAACAGTGACGTCGGAGCGATTTGTCGCACGCGCGCGCGGGATGGGGCGGGCACGCGCGCTCGTCCCCGTGTGGCGCGACGTGCTGCTCGACACCGACACGCCGGTCTCGGCGTTCGCCAAACTCAGGCGAGGACCGTTCGCGTTTCTGCTCGAGTCCGCGCCCGCCGGGGGTGAAACGTGGGCGCGCTACACCTTTCTTGGCACGGAGCCGGGCGGTGCGTGGCGCTTGCGCGACGGCGTGGTGGACGACTGGCATCCGGGCCGGGGATGGCATGGCGCGCGCCGCCCCGCGGATCCGATCGCGGATCTCGGCGATCGGCTTCGCGAATACGAGCCCGTGGCGGTGCCGGAGCTCGGCGCGTTCTGGGGCGGCGCCGTCGGCTATTTCGGGTACGACGTCGTGCGCCTCATCGAGCGGCTGCCGCACCCGCCGGCCCGTGCGCTCGAGGTGCCCGATGCGCTCATGGTGCTCACGCGCGCCGTCGTCATCATCGACAACCTGCGCGCCCGGGCACGCATCGTGATCGGGGTCCC
>DATBIU010000091.1:0-34121 GCA_036556765.1 Gemmatimonadaceae bacterium
TTCGACAGGTCGCCCGATGCGATGTCCCGCGCAACCTCGCTCAGCTCTTCCACTGGGCGTGACACCGCGCGCGCGAACAGCAGCGCCAGGGCGACGGCGACCAGCGCTCCGATCATGCCCGCGATCAGCACCGATTGCCCGGCGCGTGCGATCGTCCGATCGACTTCGACGGTGGACACCGCGACGCGCGCGAATCCGAGGGGCGCACGGACGGCAACGTACAGCTCCTCGTCCCCGACGGACTCGCTGACGCGCAAGTCCTCCCCCTGTTGGGCCTCTCGCGCGGCAACGATCTCCGGCCGGGTCGCGTGATTCACGAGCCGATCGAGCGCGGGGACATCGAACTGCGAATCGCCGACCACGGTCCCGCCGGTGTCGATCAGCGTCACGCGGAACCCGAGCAGGGCGGCGGTCGCATCGGCGAGAGAATCCGTGTCGACTCCCGGGCGCCACAGCTCGCCGAGCAGCCGTGCATCGGCCTCCATGCGGTCGCCCATGGCACGCAGCATCCCGCCGCGAAGTCCCCGCTCACTCAGGGCGATCACGAGCACGAGGATGATCCCGACGACGAGCAATGAGCCGAGAAGAAGACGCTGCGCTAGTCGCACGGCACGCTACGCGTCAGGCGGGTCGACGCCGGAGGATGAGCACCGCGCGCGGCGAACGTCGTCACGCACTCCGCGGCTGCGCCGCGCGCAACCGATATCCGAATCCCCGGACCGTCTCGATCAGCTCTCCGGCCACGCCGAGCTTCGCCCGCAACCGCTGCACGTGCATGTCGACCGTGCGCGTCTGGATGTCGGGAGCGGCATCCCAGACGGTCTCGAGGAGGTGCGATCGCCCCTGGACGCGCCCGCGCCGCTCGGCAAGCGTCAGCAGGAGCTTGTACTCGGTGGGCGTGAGCTCGACGTCGCGGCCGTCGACCGACACGCGATGGGCGGCGCGGTCGATGCCGATCGGCCCGACCGTGAGGGCATCGGTGGCCGACGCCGCGGCGCCCGCCGTCCGGCGGAGGATGGCTCCCACCCGGAGAACGAGCTCCTGCGGGCTGAAGGGCTTGGTGAGGTAGTCGTCCGCACCGAGCGAGAGACCGCGGATGCGGTCGGGTTCCTCGCGTCGCGCGGTGAGCATCAGGACAGCGATGTCGCGCGTCGCCTCATCGGATCGCAGCCGCTCGAGAACCTCGAATCCCGAGATCTCCGGAAGCATGAGATCGAGCACGATCAGGGCGGGACGCTCCTCGCGCGCGGCGCCAAGGCCGTCGGGGCCGCTCGAGGCAGTGGAGACACGGTAGCCCGCCTTCGCCAGGTGGTATGAGCACAGGGCGAGGATGTCGGGCTCATCGTCGACAATGAGGATCCGCTCGCCTCCGCTCGGCGTCGCGCTCATGGGCGGGCCTCGGCGAGCCGACGCTGGATCTTCGCCACGATCATCTCCGTGGCCACGGCGTTGTGCCCGCCCTGCGGCACGATCACGTCCGCCCATCGCTTGCTCGGCTCCACGAACTCGAGGTGCATCGGGCGCACCGTCGTCAGGTACTGCGTCAGAATCTCCTCCAGAGGACGGCCGCGGGCAACCAGGTCACGCTCGATTCGGCGAATGAGGCGGATGTCGGCATCCGCGTCCACGTATACTTTCACGTCACAGAGGTCACGCACGCGGCGATCCACGAACAGCAGGATGCCGTCGATGACGATCACGTCGGCCGGCGCCACCCGCACGGTCTCCGCCCGGCGGGCGTGCGTGACGAAGTCGTAGATCGGCTTCTCGATCGTCTCCCCGGCCGACAGCGCCGCCATCTGGGACACGAACAGGTCGAGATCGAATGCGTCGGGATGGTCCCAGTTGACGTGCTTGCGCTCCTCCGCCGACAGCCCGGTGAGGTTCCGGTAGTACGCATCCATGTCGATGAACGCGATCGAGGCGTTCTCCAGCGCATCGGCGATGCGGCGCGCCACCGTGGTCTTGCCGGAGCCGGAGCCACCGGCGATCCCGATGATGAGCGGTTTCACCGAGTGCGATCGCTGGATGGATCTTGCGGCACGCGAGTGGGAATGAGAAGCGATGCCTTCGTCACGATTGAGTATCGGCAAGGGACTCCAGGTGCTCAAGGTGCTCGAGGTGCTCGAGGGCACCGGCTTCCCCTCGAGCACCTTGAGCACGTCGAGCACCTTGAGCACCTTTATCCATGCATCGCCTTGCTCTCGTGATCGCCCTCGCCGCGTGCGCCTCCGCGTCGCGGCCGAGCCCCCCAGCCACCGCCGAGCTCATCGTCGCCGCCACCACCGACGTCCATGGGTGGCTGCGCGGCTGGGACTACTACGCCAACGCCGCCGACACCACCCGCGGCCTCACCCGCGCGGCGACGATCGTCGATTCGCTGCGCGCGACGCATCCCGGGCGAGTCATTCTCGTCGACGCCGGGGACCTGCTTCAGGGCAACCCGCTCGCGTACACGGCGGCCCGCGTCTCCAGCGACACGGTGAGCCCGATCGTGGGGGCGATGAACGCCATGCGCTACGACGCGGCCGCGATCGGCAACCACGAATTCAACTATGGAGTGCCGTTCCTCGACCGCGCCGTGGGCCAGGCGCGGTTTCCATTTCTGTCCGCCAACGCATACGGCGTGGATGGAACTCGCAGGTATCGCGCGTGGACAATGATCGAGCGGGCGGGGGCCCGCGTCGCGATCGTGGGAGGAACCACGCCCGGGGTCAACGTGTGGGATCGCGACAACGTGCGCGGACGACTCGCCGTTCGCGCGATCGTCCCCGACGTGCGGGCATCGGTGCGTGAAGCGCGGCAGCAGGGCGCCGACGTGGTGATCGTCGTGCTGCATTCGGGGCTCAGCGGCACGTCGAGCTACGACACCGCGTCGACGGGTGCGGCGAGCGAGAACGTCACCGCCCAGGTGGCGCGCGACGTCGAGGGCATCGACCTCATCGTGTTCGGCCATTCGCATCGGGAGGTCGCCGACACGGTGATCGGCACGACGATGTTGATGCAGCCTCGCAATTGGGCTGGAAGCGTCGCGGTCGCCCACCTCGATCTGCGACGGAGCAATGGGCGATGGACCGTTGGCGCGAAGCGCGGAGAGATCATTCGCACCGCGGGGCGGCGGGAGTCGGAGGCCGTGCTCGCCGCGACGGCGCGCGCCCACGCCGAGGCGGTGCGCTACGTGACGACGGCGGTGGGGCGCACCACGGTGGCGTGGCGGGCGGACTCGTCTCGCGTGGTCGACACGCCGATCGTCGACTTCATTCTCGAGACGCAGCGCCGCGCGGCCGGAACGCAGCTCGCGTCGACCGCTGCCTTCTCGCTCGGGGCATCGCTCGACGCCGGCGACATCACTGTCGCCGAGCTGGCACGGCTGTATCCGTACGACAACACACTGCGCGCCATACGCGTCAGCGGAAGGCAGCTGCGTGACTACCTCGAGTTCAGCGCGCGATACTTCGGCACCGCGGGCACGGGCGAGCCGGCCGTCGATCCGCGGATGCCCGGGTACAACTACGACATCGTCGCCGGCGCTGACTACACGATCGATGTCTCGAGACCTCCCGGGTCGCGCATAACGCGACTCGAGGTGGACGGCCGGCCGGTGCGCGACGAGGACTCGTTCAGCTTCGCGCTGAACAACTATCGGCAGACCGGCGGAGGCGGATACACCATGCTCGGCGGGGCACCGGTGCTGTACGAGTCCACCTCGGACATACGCCAGCTCCTCATCGAGGAGGTTCGCCGCCGCGGCACGCTCGAGCCAACGGACGTGTTCCGGCGCAACTGGGAGCTGGTTCCGCCGGCGGCGATCGGAGCGGCGTACGCCGCCATGCATCGCGGGGCGGTCACTCCCGCGCCGCTCGCCACGACGCCGGTGGCGCGCGTCGGATCACTCCCGCGACGCGTCCGCATCATCGCCACCAACGATTTTCACGGAACGCTCGAGCCCCGCGTCGATGCGCGCGGCGTCCGTCGGGGCGGGGCCGGGGCGGTGGCGGCGGTCATCGAGCGGGCGCGGAGCGAATGCGCAGCGTGCGCGGTGCTTCTCCTCGATGGCGGAGACATGTTTCAGGGCACGGCGGCCTCGAACCTGGTGTTCGGCCGCTCGGTCGTCGCCATTTACGACGCGCTCGGCTACACCGCCGCCGCGCTCGGCAACCACGAGTTCGATTGGGGGCAGGACTCGCTGCGTGCACGCATGCGCGATGCCCGTTATGCGATCCTCGGCGCCAACGTTCGTTATGCGGACGGACGCGACGTGCCGTGGATTCGCGACGACACGCTCGTGGACGTCAGCGGCGTCCGCGTCGGCATCATCGGGGTGGCGACCGTCGAGACACCACGCACGACGCTCGCCGCTCACGTCACGGACTTGCGCTTCATCGACCCGGTACCGGTCGTCATCGAGCGCGCGCGGTCCCTGCGCGCGCGCGGGGCGCACCTCGTGGCCGTGGTCGCCCACGCGGGGGCGTTCTGCGATGACGAGGGCGACGACCGCTGCCGAGGGGAGATCGTTGAGCTTGCGCGCGGAGTGGGGCGTGCGGTCGATGTAATCGTCAGCGGGCACACCCACTCGCTGGTGCGCACGCTCGACCCAGGCGTTCCGATCATCCAGGCGAGATCGAACGGGCGCGCCGTCGGTGTCGTCGACCTCGTCCCCGGCCAGATTCCCGTCGTGAGCGTGCGCGATGTGCTCACCGATTCCATCGCCCCGTCGCCGCGCATCGACTCGATGGCGCGTCGAGCGCTCGACGCGGTGGCATCGCGCGTGAGCGCGCGCGTCGCCGATATCGCCATGCACCTCCCGCGGTCGGGCGAGCAGTACCCGCTTGGGCACCTCGTCGCCGATGCGCAGCGCTGGGCGGCGAAGGCCGATGTGGCGGTCATGAACAACGGCGGCATTCGCGCCGACCTTCCCGCGGGGACCGCGACCTACGGACGGATCTTCGAGGTGCAGCCGTTCGCGAATACGCTGTACCGCTACACCCTGCGTGGCAGCGATCTGCGGGCGTATTTCGAGAACGTGGTTGGCGGCCGCACGCCGCCGCGCGTGCACGTGAGCGGGGTGACCCTGTCGTACGATCCGCGCCGCCCGCCCGGCCAACGCCTCATCGCGCTGCGGCTCGCCGACGGACGTGCGATCGCCGACGATGCGCACTACACACTGGTGATGAACAATTTCATGGCGACCGGTGGCGACGGTCTGGCGCTCGGTGCGGAGGCGCTGCGCAGTGAGCCGCTGCCGATCATCGATCTCGATGCCTTCGTCGATTATCTGAAGCAGCTACCACAGCCCGTGCGCGCCCCCGCCGACCGACGTATCGTCGAGGTCGGCACGTGAGCGAAACCGTTCGCGTGTACGTCAACGCGCAGGCGATCGACCTCCCACGCGGGGCGACGGTCGAGGATGCGCTGCGACAATGGAATGCCGACGAGGCGACCGCCGTGGCGCGTGGCGAGCGCGCCGTGACCGACAGCCGCGGACTGCCCGCGTCGCTCGGCGACGCGGTGGCGACCGGCTCGATTCTCCGCGTCGTCGGCGCGCGCGGCACCCGGTAGACATGCCCCTGATCAGCCGAGAGCTGCTTCGCGCGCTCCCGAAAGCGGAGCTGCATTGTCACCTGGATGGCTCGGTTCGCGCCGAGACGATGCTCGAGCTGGCACGCGAGTACGGGCGGACGATGCCGGTCGGCGATCCAGACGCGTTGCGCGAGCACATGGTCGTCAAGGATGCGCACAACCTCGAGGAGTATCTCGAGCGCTTCGCGATCACCCTGTCGGTGATGCAGCGCGCGGAGGCGATCGAGCGCATCGCCTATGAGCTGGCGGCGGATGCCGCGCGCGACGGTGTTCGCTATCTCGAGACGCGCTACGCGCCCGTGCTCAACACGCAGGAGGGGCTGTCGCTCGACGAGGCCGTGGAGTCGGCGGCGCGAGGGCTGGCGCGCGCGGAGCGGGATCACGACATCGTCGCACGCATCATCGTCTGCGGACTGCGCCACCTCGAGCCGGCGGTCTCGCTTCGTCTCGCGAAGCTCGCCGTCGCGCATCGCGAGCGCGCGGTCGTCGGCTTCGATCTCGCCGGCGGTGAGCGCGGGCATCCGGCCAGCGCGCACGCGGAGGCGTTCGCGTACGCCCGGCAGCATGAGCTGGCGGTCACGGTCCATGCCGGCGAGGGTGACGGCGCGAGCTCCGTGCGCGAGGCCGTGCACCTGTGCGGCGCCGACCGGCTTGGCCACGCGACGCGCCTGATCGAGGACGAGTCGCTGACGCACTACGTGAACGATCGGCGGATCGCCCTCGAGGTGTGCCTGACGAGCAACGTCCAGACGCACGCGACCGAGTCGTTCGACGCGCATCCGGTGCGGAAGTACTTCGACCGCGGGATGAACGTCGTGCTGAATACCGACAACCGGCTGATGAGTGGCACGACCTTGACCGATGAGTACCTGCTGGCCGCGCGACACCACGGCTTCACCTTCGAGGAGCTGGCGACGATCGCCCTGAATGGCTTCGCGTCGGCGTTCATCCCGTGGGAGGAGCGGGTCCGGTTGATGGACCGTGCGCGTGGGGAGATCGAGGAGCTGCGTGGGAGTCCTGCTTCGATGCGCGACACGCCGTGACAGCGTTATCGCTCAGGTGTGATGCGCAAACGAGCCGTGACAGCGTTATCACAGAGGACACCGAGACGGACACGGGGACTCGCAGAGGAAATGCAACTGCGAGAGCTTTCCAAAAAGAGGTTCTTCGGGAAAGTGGGACCTTGCCTGACGACTGCCTGCGGTTCGGCAAGCGGCCACGGACGGCCGGAACTGCCGAATCACCCGAATGACGCGAATGTTGAGCGCGCGAGTCTGAGCTCCGCGAGGTGTTAATCAAAGAGGCTATTGGAACTTTGTCCGGCCGGGGGGGCATGCTACGGCGCGGTGCTCTATACGCGTCATTAGGGTCATTCGGCAGTTCCAGCTGTCCGTGGCCCGTCACCGCGATCGTTCCCGTAAATCCGCGAAGCACCAAGAAGAGCCATTCAGTCGGGGTCCTCTGTGAGTCCCTGTGTGCGTCTCGGTGTCCTCTGTGATAACGCTGTCAGGCCTTGTCGCGCGATAAACCTCGAGGACGTGCATCAGCCATGACGACCGCCGCCGCTGACGTCACCGCCGCGGCCTCCCTCATCGGGGAGCAGCTCGGCGGATGCCATCCACGGGTGGCGGTCATCCTCGGCTCGGGGTTGGGACAGCTCGCCGATCGCATCGAGCGCGCGACGAACATCCCGTACGCCGACATTCCCGGCTTTCCCTCCTCGACCATCGTCGGTCATGCCGGGAGGCTCGTCGCCGGCTCCATCGAGACGTGCGACGTGATCGCGCTCTCGGGCCGCTTCCACCTCTACGAGGGACATTCCGCGGCGACCGCCGCGCTCCCGGTACGCGTCGCGCACGCGCTCGGCGCGCGGGTGCTGTTCGTCTCCAATGCCGCCGGTGGCGTGCGGGCGACGCTCAGGCCAGGGGATCTCATGCTCATCGACGACCACATCAACCTCATGTGGCGGAACCCGCTCATCGGGCCGGTCGTCGACGGAGACGAACGCTTCCCGGACATGTCGGCTCCCTACGACCGCGAGCTGCTCTCGATCCTGCGCGAGGTGGCGCTCGACGTCGGCGTCCCGGTCACCGAAGGGGTCTACGCCGCGGTGCTCGGCCCTTCGTACGAGACGCCGGCCGAAGTGCGCATGCTCCGCTGGATGGGCGCGGACGCGGTCGGGATGTCGACGATCCCCGAAGTGCTCACCGCACGCGCGCTCGGCATGCGCGTCGCGGGGGTGAGCTGCATAACGAACCACGCCGCCGGGATGACCGCCCAGCCGCTCTCACACGACGAGGTGCTCGCGATCGGGGAACGGGTCAAGGAGCCGTTCGAGCGGCTGGTGCGGGGATTTGTGGCAAGGGTGCGTAGTTGAGGTGCTCCAGGTGCTCAATGTGCTCGAGGTGCTCGAGGGTGGAACCCCTTCGAGCACCTCGAGCACCTCGAGCACCTCGACTACCTCGGGCACCTCAGCTTCTTGGCGTCGCCGGCGGGGGCGGCAGCGCCGTCACGCGACGGCGGAAATCCTGGTAGTTCCGTGTGTCGGTGGTGAGCGTCTCCAAAATCGCCTCGTCGATCTGCTTGATCATCGCCTCGGTCTCCGCGATGCGCTCCTCCTCGAGCGGGTGCGTCGAGAACCAGCTGTCGACGGCCGATGACTGGCGGTTGCGCTCGTTCAGCAGCACGCGGAACATGGCCGGGATCCCGCGCGGATCGATGCCCGCGCGCATCACGTACGTAATGCCGTCACGGTCCGCTTCCCGCTCGTCGTCACGGCTGAACTTCGCGAACACCGCCGTGCCGGCGACGTCGATCAGCGCCCCCGTCGCCTGGTTCTCACATACGCGCGTGAGAATGCACGCGAGCGTCACGCCGATCTGGGCCTGCTGCATCTTCTCCATCTGCTGCACCGAGTGCCGCTCGATCACATGACCGATCTCGTGGCCGAGCACGCCCGCCAGCATCGACAGGTTTTGCGCACGCTCGATGAGGCCGCGATTCACGTAGATGTATCCGCCCGGCACCGCGAACGCGTTCACATCGCGGCTGTCGACAATGTAGAACCGCCACTCCAGGTTGCGCTCGTCGGACAGCTTCGCGATCGAGTCGCCCAGCACGTTGATGTAGCGGTTGATCTCCGGATCGGAGATGATCGGAAGTTGAGCGTTGATCTGTTGCGAGTACGTCTGCCCCATCTCAACTTCCTGCTGCGTCGACACGCCGCACGCGGCGAGCACCGCCACGGCACCGACGACCAAGATGTTCCGTTTCATAGGTTTGGCTCTCCCGTGTGCCAATCGTACGCGCCGCTGTCGGGCAAATCCCATTCCAGATAGGCGCTCGCATACATGAAGCTGCTCTCCCTGGCGCGTGACCTCCAGCGGCGTAAAGCGCGCGAGCGCCAGAGCTTGTTCGCCGCGGAGGGCGTGCGGGCGGTGGAGGAGCTGCTCGCCTCGCCACTCGAGGTCGTCGGCGCGCTCATGGTCGCCGAGTCCCCAGCCGCGGACCGGCTCGCCCCGCTGCGGGCGCGGATCGAGCAGCGCGGCATCGAGGTCGCCCACGTTTCCGAACGCGACTTCCTCTCAGCATCTGACACCGATTCGCCGCAAGGGGTCCTCGCCATCGCGAAGATTCCCGAGCGATCGCTCCGGTCGGTGACGCTCGCCGAGCGCTCGCGCGTGCTGGTCCTCGACGCGATCCAGGACCCCGGGAACGTGGGCACGATCCTCCGGACCGCGGCCGCGTTCGACGTCGCCGTCACCGTGGCCATGCCGGGGACTGTTGACCTGTGGAACGCCAAGGTCGTCCGTAGCGCAATGGGCGCGCTCTTCCGCCACCACGCGCAGCCGGCCCCCTGGAAGGAGCTCGATGTGTTTCTGGCCGAGAACGGCGTGGTGTTGTGGGGGGCCGATGCCGCGGGCGCGCGGCTCGGCGATCGTGGCGCACCTCCGAGGTTGGCGATCGTCGTCGGCAACGAGGGGAGCGGTCTCACCGGTGACGCGCGGTCTCGCGTCGCCCATACTGTCTCGATTCCCACCGCGCCGACGGTCGAATCGCTCAACGTCGCCGTCGCCACCGGTATTCTTCTACACCATCTTCGCCCGTGACCGAGACAACCGCTCGCATCGTCGCGTTCGTGCTCGGGGCCGTCATCGGCTCGTTCCTGAACGTTTGCGTCTCACGATGGCCGCAGGATCAGTCGGTCATCTCGCCGCCGTCGCGCTGCCCGGGCTGCGGACGTCCCATCCGGTGGCACGAGAACGTCCCGATTTTCGGCTGGCTGCGGCTGCGCGGGCGGTGCGCCGGGTGCCGCCAGCCGATCTCTCCGATGTATCCGCTGGTGGAGCTCGTCGTCGCGCTCATCTGGCTGGCGGCCGTCATGCACTACGGCCCGACGTTCACGGCAGCTCGTGTGGCGATTCTGGCGACCGTTCTGCTCGGCATCGCGCTCACCGACGCCATGCACTACGTGATCCCGGACGGATTCACGGTGTTCGGATTCGTGTGGGGGATCGCGGCGGCGTTCATCGGGGCGGCGCTCAATGAAACTCTCCCCTTCGCCGGACTGTATGATTCATTGATTGGAGCGTGCGTTGGCGCAGGGGCGATCGCGATCGCGGGATGGCTGGGGGAAGTGGCCCTCAAGAAGGAAGCGATGGGCTTCGGCGACGTGACCTTGATGGCGGTCGTCGGCGTGGCACTCGGTCCGCAGCGCGCTCTGCTCACCGTATTCCTCGGCGCGGCGCTTGGCGCGGTATCATTCCTTCTCCTCGTCTATCCGATCGCCTGGATTCAGAGCCGGCGGAAGCAGGAGGCGGTGGATCTTCCGCTCGTGCCATTCGGCGTGTTCCTTGCGCCCGCGGCAATGATCGCGCTCTTCTTCGGACAGGCGATGATCGACTGGTATCGCGTGGACATCATGGGTCTGTGAGGCAGGATGCTGGGTGACATTCTTCGACCGTCTGATGCAACCCTCGAGCGGTTCGCGCGCGATCTCACCGCCGATGCGCGCGCGGGCCGGCTCGAGCCGGTGCGCTGCCGCGACGACGAGATCGCGCGCGTGATCGACATTCTGTTGCGCCACGGGAAGAACAACCCGGCCCTCGTTGGCCCGGCAGGAGTGGGGAAGACCGCGATCGCCGAAGGGCTGGCGCAGCGCGTCGCCGCCGGCAACGTCCCCCTCGTGCTTCGCAGTGCCCGGGTACTCGCCGTCGATCACGTGGGCATGATGGCGGGCACGATGTACCGCGGCCAATTCGAGGAGCGCATTCGCGCCCTCATCGCCGAAGCGACCGCCGATCCGGATGTCATCCTGTTCATCGATGAGCTGCACAACCTCATCGGCCAGGGCACGGCCCTCGGCACGGCGATGGATGCCGCGAACATGCTGAAGCCAGCGCTGGTGCGCGGCGAGTTTCGCGTCATCGGCGCGACCACGGACGACGAATACGAGCGGTGGGTGCGCGGTGACCCGGCGCTGGAGCGCCGCTTTCAGAAGGTCGCGGTGCGCGAGCTCAGCGCCGAGCAGACCCTGGAGATCCTGCGCGCCCGGCTCGAGCGCCTCGAGCGCCATCACAACGTGGCGATCGCCGAAGACGCGTTGCTCGCGGCGGTCAAGCTCACCGACCTGTTCGTGACCGACCGCGCTCGTCCCGACCGCGCCATCGATGCGCTCGACGAAGCGTGCGCGCACGCGCAGGCGACGGCGGCCTATTCTCCGGAGACGGCGCGGCTCATTCTCGAGCGCCGCAGTCTGGTTCGCGAAGTCGAGCGCGAGCGGGGGGCACGCACCGAGCGAGCCGAGTCGCGGCGGCCGGACGCCGACGCGGTGTCCGGCGAGAACGGGATGAATGGCGAGATCCCCGATCCGTTGGACCAGCTCGCGCGCGACGGGATGGCGGCGCTCGAGCGCTTCGGTGCCGAGCTGGAGGCGGCGTTTTCCGGTGCGCGCGTTCCGGCAGCTCCGGCCGATGCCACACGCACGACCGCGCGCGTCGACACCAGCCCTGCTCCGGCGGCCGCATCACGCGAGACGCCAGTCGCTGCGCGCTTGGCCGCCCTCGAGACGGAGCTGCAGCGGCGCTTGATGGAGGAAGGAATCGTCGTGCGCGGGCATGACATCGCGCGCGTGGTGTCGGTCGCTACCGGACGGAGCGTGCAATGGACCGAGTCGTGAGTCGGATGGTGGTCGCCGTCGCGCTGGGCACGGTCGTGCTCGTCGCCGCGTGCGCTGGGCAGGAGCGGCGCTCGCTGGAGGGCCCGTACGCGAAGGTGGCGGGGGAGGCGATCCCGCGCATCGAAAAGGCCACGGGACTCACCTTCAAGAGCGACCCGAAGATCGAGGCGCGCTCGCGCGACGAGGTGCGCGAATTCCTGGAGCGCCGGTTCCGCGAGGACCTGCCTGACGAGGAGATCGCGGGAACGCGCGCGGCGTACCGCCGGCTCGGTCTCATCCCCGACACGCTCGACCTGCGCGCCTTCATGCTCGACCTCCTCACCGAGCAGGTGGTCGGATATTACGACCCCGAGACGAAGGTGCTCTACGTCGTCCAGGAGGCGCCGCCCGAGCAGGTGAGCATCATCATCTCCCACGAGCTCGTGCACGCGCTGCAGGACCAGTACATGAGCCTCGATTCGCTGCAGCTCCTCCGCGGCGACAATGACCGGCAGATCGCCGCGCACGCGGTGATCGAAGGGCAGGCGACGATCGCTCAGATTCAGTCGATGCTCGGCGGTGCCGACATCGCGACCGCGCTCCCCGGCGGCTGGGACCGGGTGCGCGACATGATTCGTGAATCGTCGAGTCAGATGCCGGTGTTCGCGACCGCTCCGAGGATCATCCAGGAGACGCTGATCTTTCCCTACCTGAGCGGCGCAGAGTTCATGCGCAGCTTTCAGCAGCTGCGGCCGGGTGAGGCGCCGTACGCCGACCTCCCTCGGTCCACGGAGCAGATCCTTCACGCGCGCGCGTACTTCAACGACAAGGATGGCCCCACGCGGATCACGCTCCCGCGACCCCGAGTGGGGCGGGATCGGTATCAGAACAACCTCGGCGAGTTCGAGATCCGGATCTTTCTGTACGAGCACGTCCGCGAGCAGACGGCCGCGGTGCGCGGTGCCGCCGGATGGGATGGCGACCGCTACATGGTCGTGGAGACGCCGCGCGGCGACGCGCTCGCATGGGTAACGGTGTGGGATTCGCCGGTGGAGGCCGCCGAGTTCACCGAGGTGCTCGATCGGGCGATTGGGCGGCGGTTCGACGGGGAGCGGATGCGGGAGGTCGGCAGCGGAAAGCGCTACGAGGTCACCGGCCGCGAGATCTCCTGGTGGGGCGGGGACATCTCCGGGCGCGCCGTGGTGATCTACACCGATGCGCCGGCGGGGACGGGCGAGCTGATCGCACCGAGCCGGGTGAAGCTGGACCCCTAGAAGAATCGGGTCACGATGTAGATGAGCAGGCCCGCCAGCCCGCCGACGAGCGTCCCGTTGATGCGGATGTACTGAAGATCGCGTCCGATCGCGAGCTCGATACGACGCGACGTCGCGTTGGGGTCCCAGTTGCTCACGGTCTGCGAGATGAGGTTCGAGACCTCCGATTGGTAGCGCTCCACCACGTGCAGCGCGACCTCGGCGATCCACCGATCGACCTTCTCCAGCAGCGCGGGATCGGCGAGCAGCGCCTGACCGAACGCCGTTAGGCCGCGCTCGACCGGACCGGCCTCGTTGCCCGCGTCGGGATCGGCCCGCTCCGTCGCGTAGCGCTCGAGCGACTCCTGCATGTCGCTCCACAACGAGGCCGAGAACCGTCGCACGACCTCGGCGTTGAGCAGCTCCAGCTTCAGCGCTTCGGCCCGCTCGATGACCTCGGGATCGTGCTGGAGCTTGTCGATGAACTCCCGCAGCCCCGCGTCGAAGCGGGCCCGCATCTGGTGCTCGGGATTGTCGCGCACTTCGGCGAGCGTGTGCTCGATGGCCGCGACGATGCGCGCGTGGATCTTGTCATCCACCGCCTCGGGAATCCACCACGGGCTCTCGCGCGCGATGCGCTGACGGATGATCTCCTCGTTGCGCTCGACGGCGCGCGACAACAGCGCGATCAGCTCGTCGAAGATCTCCTGGTGGCGGTTCGAGATGGTGAGAAGGGAGAGCCCTTTCCCGATGATGGGCGCGACGCGCGTGTCGCGGACCTTTCGATCGATCGCGGTGCCGATCAGATGCTGGACGTCTTCGTCGCGGAGCATTCGCGATCCGGTGGCCAGTCCGCGGGCCGCGGCCCGCGCGATCCGGCGGCTGTTGTCCGCCTCCGCCAGCCACCTCGCGAGGTGCTCGCCGACGCGCCATTCGCTCAACCGATAGGCGATGACGTCGCGCGACACGAAGTTGCGCTGCACGAAGTTCCCGAGGCTGCGGCCGACCTGATCCTTGCGCGCCGGCACGATCGCCGTGTGCGGAATCGGGATGCCGAGCGGATGGCGGAACAGCGCGGTGACGGCGAACCAGTCCGCGAGGCCGCCGATCATCGCCGCCTCGGCCGTGGCGCGCACGAAGCCGAGCCAGGGGAATCGCGGCTCGAGCAGCCGCGCGACGATGAAGATGGCGGTCGCGACGAGCAGCATGCCCGTCGCGAGGCGCTTCATGTGCCGGAGTTGAGCCTGCTTCAGCGCCTCGTCTTCCGGGCGCATCGGCGGGGGCTCGCGCAGCGGCAACCCCGAAACAGGCGCCAGCGTCATGCGCGCGCCGGGCGGTCAGCGGCTAACGCGTTGCCGATGTTGCCGACTCCACATCGGCCACGGGTCCATCGGCGAGCGCGGGACGCTTCGCCGTCTCCGGCTGTATTTCCGCGGGCGGTTTATCGGCGGCGACGGCGAGCCTGGAAAGCAGCGCGAGCCGCAACACCTCGTCCATCGCCTGCACGAAGGTGAAGGCCATGTTGGCCCGGACCTCGTCAGGCACGTCGCGCAGGTCCTTCTCGTTCGATTTCGGCAGGATCACCTCGCGAAGCCCGGCGCGATATGCGGCCAGGACCTTCTCCTTCACCCCGCCGATCTCGAGGACCTTTCCGCGCAGCGTCACCTCGCCGGTCATGGCCACGTCGCGGCGCACCGGCCGCTCGGCAAGCACGCTCGCCACCGCCAGCGTGATCGAGATGCCGGCGCTCGGGCCGTCCTTGGGGATGGCGCCGGCGGGGAAGTGGATGTGGAGATCGAAGTCCTTGAACGATTTGTCCTCGATCCCCAGCTGGTCGGCACGGGAGCGGACGTACGAATATCCCGCGTCCACCGATTCGCGCATGACCTCGCCGAGCTGGCCGGTCACGATCAGCCGCCCGGAGCCGGGCATCTTCAGCGCCTCGATCACCATCAGGTCGCCGCCCGTCGCCGTCCACGCCAGCCCGGTGACCGCGCCGATCTCCGGCTCCTTCTCGGCCTCCTCCACCGGGTAGCGGGGCACACCGAGAATCTCCTCGACCAGCGCGTTGTCGACGACCCACGCGCCCTCCTCGCCGTCCGCCTTCTTGCGCGCGCGCTTGCGCATGATGGCGGCCACGTTTCGCGAGAAGCCCCGCAGTCCCGCCTCACGAGAGTACCGGCTGGAGACGAACGTGAGCACCTCGTCGGTGAACTGTAGGTCCTTGTCGGTGATCCCGTGCTCCTCGAACAGCTTCGGCAACAGGTAGCGCCACGCGATCTCGACCTTCTCCTCGATCGTGTAGCCGGCGATGCGGATGACCTCCATGCGGTCGCGCAGCGGTGCCGGAATGTCGAACAGGTTGTTCGCCGTGCAGATGAACAGGATCGCCGAGAGGTCGAACGGCAGGTTGACGTAGTGATCGACGAAGTCGTGGTTCTGCGACGGGTCGAGGACCTCGAGCATCGCCGCGGTTGGATCCCCCGACGGGCCGCCCGACGACATCTTGTCGATCTCGTCGATCATGATGACGGGATCCTTCACGCCAACGCGACGCAGCGCCTGGATGACCATCCCCGGCATCGCGCCAACGTACGTGCGGCGGTGCCCGCGGATCTCGGCCTCGTCGCGCACGCCGCCCACCGAGATGCGGGAGAACTGTCTACCGATCGACTTGGCGATCGCTTCACCGAGCGAGGTCTTTCCCGTTCCCGGAGGACCGACGAAGCAGAGAATCGGGCCGTGCGGATCGCCGCCCCGCAGCTTGCGCACGGCGAGGTACTCGATGATGCGCTCCTTCGCCTCGTTCAGCCCGTAGTGCCGATTGTCGAGCGCCTCCTGCACCTTCGGCAGCGTGATCTCCTCGTCGCCCGATCGCTTGTGCCACGGCAAGGCGAGCAGCCAGTCTAGGTAGTTGCGGATGACCTGGTACTCGCTCGACGCCGGTGACAGCATGCGCAGTCGCTCGGTCTCGCGCCGGGCCTCCTGGGCGGCTTTGTCCGGCATCTTCGCTTCCTCGATCTTCTTCAAAAGATCGAGCGCTTCCTTCTCCCCGGGATCGGCCTCGCCCAGCTCGGCCTGGATCGCCCGCAGCTGCTGCCGCAGGTAGAACTCGCGCTGATGCTGCTCGATCTTGACCTCGGTCTGGCGCTTGATGTCCTCCATCACGCGCGCGCGCGCGACCTCCCGCTCCAGGCGTGACAGCACGAACTTGATGCGCTCGCCGACGTCCAGACGCTGCAGCACCTCGTCCTTGTCGGCGATGCGGAAGTTCATGTTCGTCGCCGCCAGGTCCGCGAACCGTCCGGGATCGGACATGTTCATCTTCAGGATCGCCGGCACCTCATCCGGGATGCGGTCGATCAGCTCGGCCAGCGTTTCGGCGGCGGAGACCAGCCGCGTCATCAGCTCCTCGCCCTGCACCGGCTCGGGGGGCGTCTCCTTCGCGGGCTTGACGATCGCCACGGGAAACGGCTCGTGCGCATCGATGCCCTCGATCGTGATGCGCCGAAGCCCCTGGAGCGTGATCTGGATGGTCTCGCCGGGCAGGTTGATGCGCTCGTGAACGCGCGCGGCCACGCCCACCCGCCCGACGAACTGCTCGGTGTTGATCGGCTCATCGTGGTCCCCGCTGGCGACGACGAGCGCGACGATCAGCCCGTTGTCCTCGTGAGAGCGCAGGATCGCGAGATTCTCCGGCGCCCCCATCTGCACGGCGATGGTGCCGAGGGGATAGACGATGGTCGAGCGCAACGCCATGAGCGGTAGCGTGGGCGGCAGCTCGGACCGAAGAATGTCCTCTTTGCGAGAAGCTTTAGCCATCGGTACCTGGAAAGGGTGTTCAAAAAGTAACGTGTGAGGTGGCTGGATGGTGGGTCAGGGGCCAAGGAGCATGGGCCACGGAGGGCGAACGGCAACCGTAACTCCACACCCGCGACCCGCCCCGTGGCCCTTGGCCCCTGGCCCTTGGCCCACTCTCCACGCGTCTCTAACTTTCCCTCGATGTTCGACGAACTCTCCGAGAAACTGGACGCGGTTTTCGCGCGCCTGCGCGGTCGCGGCGTGCTCTCCGAAGCCGACATCAAGGAAGGTCTGCGCGAGGTTCGCCGCGTCCTCCTCGAGGCCGACGTCAATTTCCAGCTCACGCGCGAGTTCCTCGAGCGCGTGGAGAAGAAAGCGGTTGGCGTTGCCGCGCTCAAGACCGTTTCTCCAGGCCAGCAGCTCGTCAAGATCGTGCACGACGAGCTCGCGACGATGCTCGGGGAGCGGCGGGAAGGGCTCAGGCTCAGCACCGTTCCGCCGACCATCGTACTGATGGTCGGCCTGCAGGGATCCGGTAAGACGACCACCGCTGCGAAGCTGGCTCGGCGCCTGAAGAACGAAGGGCGCGCTGTGCGCCTCGTTGCCGCCGACGTCTACCGGCCGGCCGCCATCGATCAGCTCGAGACACTCGGCGCCCAGCTCGAGATCCCCGTCTTCGCCGAGCGCGACACGCAGGACGTCGTGCGCATCGCGCGCCACGGAATCGACGAGGCGCGGCGCGCCCGCGACCGCGTGGTGATCGTCGATACCGCCGGCCGCCTCCAGATCGACGACGAGATGATGACCGAGCTCGAGCGGCTGAAGTCCACGGTGCACCCCGACGAGATCCTGCTCGTCGCCGACGGCATGACCGGCCAGGACGCGGTGAAGATCGCCAAGGGATTCGATGACCGGCTGGGCGTCACCGGCGTGGTGCTCACCAAGATGGACGGCGATGCGCGGGGCGGGGCGGCGCTGTCCATCTACGGGGTCACGAAGAAGCCCATCAAGTACGTCGGCGTCGGGGAGAAGCTGGACGCGCTCGAGGAATTCCACCCCGAGCGCATGGCCGGGCGAATCCTCCAGATGGGCGACATCGTCTCGCTGGTGGAGAAAGCGCAGGGCGCGTTCGATGCCGACGAGGCGAAGCGGATGGAGAGGAAGGTCCGCAAGGAGGGAATGGACCTTCAGGACTTCCTCACCGCGATGAAACAGATCCAGAAGATGGGCCCGCTCGAGGGTCTGCTGGGTCTATTGCCCGGCGTGAACATGAAGGCGCTCAAGCAGGCGAAGGTCGACCCCAGGCGCATGCGCCACCTCGAGGCGATCGTGCTATCGATGACGCCGCAGGAGCGGAAGCAGCCGGGCATCATCAACGGCTCGCGTCGGGCGCGGATCGCGAAAGGCGCCGGCCGGCCGATCAGCGAAGTCAACAAGCTGCTCGACCAGTTCCGCGACATGCAGAAGATGATGAAGAAGATGGCCAAGGGGGGACCGAGGATGCCTCCGAGCATGTTCGGAATGCGCTAGGAGGGAGAAGGGATCGAGGGGTCGGGGGATCAAGGGATCAAGGGGTGGTAAATGCGGGGCGACTGCTTCGCAGCCAGCCGCGCTCATCAGATGAGCGCCGCGGCGAAGCCGCGGCGCCTTTCCGCCCCTCGATCCCTCGATCCCCCGACCCCCTGACACCTGCCTTCCCCCACCTCCTACACTAGATTGTGCATCACCAGGTGCGCTCCGGACCGTCCGGAATCGCGAGGAGCCTGGCGCAGCACAATACGATCTTCCTGACGAGGAGCACATGGCAGTGAAAATCCGCCTCCGGCGCGTCGGCCGGAAAAAGAGCCCGTTGTACCGCATCGTCGTCGCTGAGAGCACCAGCCCCCGCGACGGCAAGTTCATCGAGATCATTGGCCAGTATGCGCCTCGGTTGTCGGCCGATGCCCTGAAGATCGATACCGCGCGCGCCAACCACTGGCTCGAGCACGGGGCGCAGCCGTCGGACACCGTCCGCTCGCTCCTTCGGCGCGCCGGGATCCTCAAGCAGCGCCACGAGGCCCGCCTCGGTCGCAAGCTGCAGTCGAAGGCAGTGCCCGTCGGCGAATAAGATCATCCCCGGGGTGGCCACGCCCGAAGATCTGGTCGTCGTCGGCCGCGTTCGTCGGCCGCACGGCGTGCGCGGCGAAGTGCTGCTCGAGGTGTTGACGGACGAGCCGGATGCGGTCTACGCATCCGGCCGTCGTGTTTTCGGCGGCACCGTGGACGGCGATGCCGGAGACGACGCCGACGTCCTCACGGTGATCGAGACACGCCCCTTCAAGGACGGGCTGCTCGTACGCTTTCACGAGATCGTCGACCGAACCGAGGCCGAGCGGTGGAATGGGCGCCTGCTGCTGGTACCGGAAGGCGAGCTTTCCCCGCTCCAGGAAGGGGAGGTCTACCAGCACGAGCTCAAGGGGATGACGGTCGAGCTGTCGTCAGGCGAGGTCGTCGGCACGGTCACCGACGTCTTCGAGGTGCCCCAGGGATTGTTGCTCGACGTCGCCCGGGAGCGAGGCACCGTGCTCGTCCCGTTTTCCGGCGAGATCATCCGTGGCGTCGACCGCGCACGGCGGGTGGTGCGGATCGACCCGCCCGAGGGGCTGCTCGAGTGATGCTGCGCGTCACCATCGTCACCATCTTTCCCGAGTTCTTCGGGCCGCCCCTCTCGTTGAGCATTCCCGCCCGAGCGGCGCAGGCAGGCTCGGTGCAGTATCGCGTCATCGATCTTCGCGACTTCACCCACGACCGTCACCGCACGGTCGACGACTATCCCTATGGAGGCGGGCCCGGGATGGTGATGAAGCCGGAGCCGTTCTTCGAGGCGGTGGAGACGCTCGCCGTCTCTCCGCCGATCGTGCTCGTCTCGGCGCGTGGCGCTCCGTTCACCCAGGCGGATGCCCGGCGCTATGCGGCTGGGGAGGACCTGACGATTCTGTGCGGCCACTACAAGGACGTCGACCAGCGCGTGGCCGATCACCTTGCCACCGAGGAGGTGTCGTTAGGCCCGTTCGTGCTCAGCGGTGGTGAGCCGGCCGCGCTCGCCATCGTCGATGCGACGGTTCGCCTGCTGGCGGGCGCGATGTCCGACCACGACAGCGCGTACACCGACTCGCACTGGGAGGACGGCTTGAGCGCGCCGAGCTACACGCGTCCTCCGGTGTTTCGCGGCTTCGCGGTGCCGGACGTGCTGCTCTCGGGGGATCACGCGCGCATCGCCGCCTGGCGACGCGCCGAGGCGGCGCGATTGACAGAGCAGCGGCGGGGCGAGCCGTGACGCTCGCGTCGATCGACCCCGCGTCCGGCGAGCGGCTGGCGACCGTCGAGGCCCACAACGCCGAGCAGGTCGAGACGCGCGTGACGCGCGCACGGGACGCGTGGCGACGCTGGCGCGCCACGTCGTTCGCGGACCGCGCCGCGATCATGATGAAGGCGGCGGATCTGCTCGAGTCGGAGCGGAGTGCGCTCGGCCGGCTGATGACGCGCGAGATGGGCAAGCCGATCCGAGCCGCGACCGAGGAGGCGGCCAAGTGCGCGACGGCCTGCCGATACTACGCCGCGAACGCCGAGCACCACCTCTCGCGACGCGACGTCCCCACCGACGACCGCGAGAGCTACGTGCTCTTTCAGCCGCTCGGCGTCGTGCTCGCGGTGATGCCCTGGAACTTCCCGTTCTGGCAGGTCTTCCGATTCGCGGCCCCCGCGCTCATGGCCGGGAACGTCGCGCTGCTCAAGCACGCGTCGAACGTGCCGCAGTGCGCGCTCGCGATCGAGGATGTGCTGCGTCGGGCCGGCGCACCCGATGGCGTCTTTCAGACGCTGTTGATCGGCAGTAGCACCGTCGGCCCGCTCATCGCCGATGATCGCATCGCGGCCGTGACACTCACGGGAAGCGAAGCCGCGGGGCGGGACGTGGGCGCGCGCGCCGGGCGCGAGATCAAGCCGAGCGTGCTCGAGCTGGGGGGAAGCGATCCCTTCATCGTCATGCCATCGGCGGCGCTCGACGACGCCGTCGCGACGGCGGTGCGAGCGCGCACGGTGAACAACGGGCAGTCGTGCATTGCCGCCAAACGATTCATCGTGCACGACGCGATCTTCGACGCGTTCGCGCGGCGCTTTGCCGAGGCGATGCGATCGCTACGGGTAGGTGATCCGCTCGACGAGCAGACGGAGATCGGGCCTCTCGCGACGGCGCAGATTCTCGACGATCTCGACGATCAGGTGCGTCGCACCGTCGCACACGGCGCGCGCTTGCTGGCTGGGGGCCGGCGGCTCGAGCGCGCGGGCAACTTCTACGAGCCGACGGTGCTCGTCGATGTCCCGGAAGACTCCCCCGCCGCGCGCGAAGAGCTGTTCGGTCCCGTGGCGCCGCTCTTCCGAGCGCGCGACACCACCGACGCCATCCGCATCGCCAACGCCACAGACTTCGGCCTCGGTGCCGCCGCCTGGACGGACGACGCCCGCGAGCAGCGGCGGTTCATCGAGGAGCTGGAATCGGGAACCGTCGCGATCAACGGAATGGTCGCCAGCGACACGCGACTCCCGTTCGGCGGTATCAAGACCTCCGGCTACGGCCGCGAGCTAGGCGAAGAGGGCATCCGCGCGTTCGTGAACGTGAAGACGGTGCGGGTGGGGGGAAGGAGGGTAACGGCGACGGAATAGGGGTGTCGAGGTGTCGGGGTGTCGGGGGATCGAGGGCGCCCTCGATCCCTCGATCCCGCGACCCCTCGACCCCTGGACTAGGTCTCCTCCAGATCCACCATCCTCATGCTCCCCGCATAGCTCACGGAGCGCCGCTCCTGCGTGGTGGTCAGGCGCCGCACGACGCTCGCGATGCGACGCGCCTCGGTGAGGAGAATCTCCACCGTGCTCGCATCGTCAGGCACGAGCGTCCCGGATGCGGAGAGGAGCGACGCGTGGGAGATGAGCGCGGCGAGCGGGTTGTTGATCTCGTGCTGGAGCGCGATCGCCAGCTCGCCGACGCCCGCCAGCCAGCGGCTTTGCGCCAGCTCGGCCTCCGCCCGCCAGCGCGCCGCGTTCTCGTCGATTCGGCGCTCGGCGATGGCGATGCGCGCACGCAGGTGGCTCAGCATCACCGGCTTCGTCACGTAGTCGTCGACACCGGCGTTGAGCGCGGCGAGCAGGTCATCGCCCCCATCGCGGGCCGTCAGCATGACGACGAACGTCTCGCGCGACCACTCCGACGCCCGGATCTGCTGCGTGACCTCGACGCCGGTCATCGTCGGCATGTTCCAGTCGATGATGACGAGTTGCGGGTGATCGGCATCGAAGATGTGAAGCGCCTGCCGGCCGTCGCCCGCTTCGACGACATCGTGCCCGCGCTCACGCACGGCGTGCGTGGTCAGGGTGCGCATCAGCGGGTCGCCGTCGGCGATGAGGGCCTTCACGTAGGGAAGGACGACCGGGCGCGGTCGCTGGTATCGCCCGGCTGGCATAAACGCTTCCAGTGGTGTAGCTTGCCTGTCTCTATCTGACATTATTCCAATCGGGCGGCCCCTTCAGCCCTGCGAGCGCATTATGCATCCCTTCATCGAAACCCAAAAAGAGTTCCTTCGTGGTGACGTTCCTCCCTTTCGGCCGGGGGACACCGTCCGCGTCAACGTGCGCGTCAAGGAGGGCGACAAAGAGCGCCTCCAGGCCTTCGAGGGCGTGTGCATCGCCCGCCGCGGCAGCGGGGTCAGCGAGACCTTCACCGTGCGCAAGGTATCCAACGGCGTCGGCGTCGAGCGCATTTTCCCCGTGCACAGCCCGATGATCGGCGACATCGCGGTCGTCCGTCGCGGCCAGGTGCGCCGCGCCAAGCTCTACTACCTGCGCGAGCTGAGCGGGAAGGCCACCCGTATTCGCGCCAAGAGATCGCGCACGCAGGACTCCACCGAGGAGTAGTCGTGATGGGCGGTCGCCGCGAGCCGCGGTACGCTCGCTGGAGCGGGATCGAACGCGAGCTGCGCCGGTCGGGCGTGCTGCTCATTGCCGGTGTCGATGAAGTCGGACGGGGCTCCCTCGCGGGCCCCGTCGTCGCATCCGCCGTCATCATGCCGCCCGGCGTGCCGGCGATCCGCGGTGTCGACGACTCCAAGCGCCTGACGAGGAAAGAGCGCGAGAAGCTCTGCATCCGCATTCGCGAGCGCGCGCTGGCCTTTGGCGTCGGCGCGGCCTCCGTTCGCGAGATCGATACCCTCAACATCTTCCACGCCAGCGTGCTGGCGATGCGCCGTGCGCTCGCGAGGCTCGCCGTCCGCCCCGATCACGTGCTCGTCGATGGGCGACGTCTCAAATCGCTCGGCGTCGAGCACACGGGAGTGATCGATGGGGACGCGAAGTGCTTCAACGTGGCGTGCGCGTCCATCGTCGCCAAGGTCACCCGCGACCGGCTGATGACGCGTCTGGCGGCACGCTACCCGGACTTCGCGTGGGCGTCGAACTGTGGCTACGGCACGGCGGATCATGTTCGGGGGCTCACGCGCCGCGGAGCTACCGTCCATCACCGACGGCTCTTCGTCGCCGCCGTCGAGGCGCGTTTGCGAGCTGGCGCATCGGTCGAGGACGCCGGGGACATCGTCGTTCCCGATGTCTCGGCGGAATCCACATTTGCCTCGAGCCACGTATCCGTGGAATCCGTCGATTGCGCGCCGGGCTGACGACGACCGTCGCCAGTATTTGGCATCGATCTGCGGTTGTGGCGCGATTTTGACAGAAGACATCACGATTTCGAGCGTGAACCGCGACCACGCCTTTTTGTGATTGACATCACATTGCTACACAACAACTTACGTGGCTTGCGGGCATGCTTCTCGCATTTTAATTTGACGACTGTAAGACTTGTGGCGAGATCCCCCACCCCGGAGAAGCGACCATGAAGAACCTGAGGGCATTTGCGGTGATGGCGGTGTCGGTCCCGCTGTTTACTGCCTGCGTTTCGAACAAGCGGTTCAATCGGGAGATCGCGGCGACGAACGCGGCGGTCGAGACGGAGCGGACCGCGCGCACCAGCGCCGATGAAGCGATTCAGGCCGACGTCCAGACGCTGAAGACCGACGTCCAGAATCTCCGCACCGAGCTGCAGAATCTCCGCACCGAGTTCGGCGCGAAGATCACGGCGATGGAGGAAGGGCTGAAGTTCGCGTTCCCGGTGAATTTCGCGTTCGACGACGCGACGGTCCGTCCCGAGGACGTGCCGGCGCTCGATCGCTTCGCGAAGGTCGTGCAGAACTACTATCAGGGCTCGAAGATCACGGTCGAGGGCTTCGCGGATCCGGCCGGGACGGTTGGCTACAACCGCGCTCTGTCGATGCGTCGCGCGGAAGCCGTTCGCGCGCACCTGACCGCGGCGGGGCTGAGCCCGGAGCTGATCGACGCGATCGGCTACGGCGAGACTCGTCAGGTCGTGGCTGGCGCCGAGCGTGACGATCCGGGCGCCGAGAAGAACCGTCGTGTCGTGTTCGTCGTGGAGAGCCGCGGCGAGCCCACGATGGCCGAGGCGAACACGCTTCAGTAAGGCTCGGCCAAGGGCCACCGGCCCGGGGCCAGGGGGTTGAAAGCGAACGGCCGCGCATAGCGCGGCCGTTTGCTCATCCGATGAGGCGGTCGCTGCGAAGCAGCGCCGCCTTTCCATACCCCTGGCCCCTGGCCCTTGGGCCTGGACCCTGCATCACCAAGCCCCGCCAAGTCGCGCGAAGATTCCCGCGTACAGCTCGATTCCCTCCCGCAGGTTGCCGATTCGGAGATTCTCGTTCGCCGCGTGCTGGTTGTTGTCGTGGTTGACGATCGGCACGATGACGAGGGGCGCGCGCAGCACCTCGGCGAAAAGGTACATCGGCAGGCTGCCGCCCAGCGTCGGAATCGCGACGACGCGTCCATCGGTGGCTTCGGTGAGCACGCGCAGGAGGGCCCGCGACAGCGGCGCATCCATGTCCGTGCGCATGCCGGGATAGCCCTGCTCCCATTCGATGCGCGCGATGCGCGCGTGTTGCCCGCGCTCCGCGAGCGAGGGCTCCTGGTGGACGACGTGGTACCCCTGGGCGCGCACGTGGGATTCCACCAGCTCGCGCACGCGTGCGGGCGTCTGGTCGGGCACCAGGCGAAAGTCGAGCGACGCGGTGGCCTGCGTGGGGATGACGTTCGCCGCACGAGCGCCGACGGGGCCGCCATCGAGCCCGCGCACGTTGAGCGCTGGCATCAGGATGCGCTCCAGCACCGGGGCGCCGTCGCCTTCGACATCGCCTAACGCCAGCTCGCGCCGCAGCAGGGTATCGACCGGCGGCGCGCTGGCGATCGCCGCGCGCTCGCTCGTGCCCGGCGCACGGACGTCGTCGAGGAAGCCGGCGATCGTGACGCGACCTTCCGTGTCGCGCATCGAGGCCAGCAGGTGCGCCAGGCGCATCGACGGATTCGGCGCCCAGTTGCCGTAATGTCCGCTGTGCAGCGCGCGCGCCGCGCCATAGACGGTGAGGTCGGCGCCCATGACACCGCGCACTCCGAACACAACCTGCGGCCGGCGCGCCTGGTGGACGGGCCCATCTCCGAAGATCCACCCGTCGGCGGCCAGGAGCTCGGCGTGACGGCGGAGCATTGCCTCCAGGTGCTCGGAGCCCGCCTCCTCCTCGCCCTCGAGGAAGAACTTGAGGTTGACCGAGAGAGGGATATTCGCCGCCCGGAGCGCGTCGATGGCGGCGAGCATCGCGATGATGGGCGCCTTGTCATCGCTCGACGAGCGCGCGTAGAGCCGCGCATCGTCATCGAGCACGCCCCCGCGATCGGGAAGGGGAATCGGCCGCCCTCCGCGCTCGAGCGGCGCGTCGCGCAGCGTCGGCGTCCACGGCGGCGTCGCCCACCGGGCGGCGTCAACCGGCTGCCCGTCGTAATGCGCGTACATCACGATCGTGCGCGTGGCGCCAGGAGCGCGAAGCTCGCCGTACACCGCCGGCGGGGACCCTGGCGTCTCGAGCCTGCGCGCGCGCACCCCGCGGCGTGCGAGCATCGCCACCAGCGTGTCCGCGTTACGGCGGATGCCGAGGCTGTCGCTCGCGAGGTTCGGGATGGCGAGCAGTGCCGACAGCTCGCGGAGAACGGCCGGCTCGTTGCGCACCCGCCACTCGCGAACGGCGGTCCGAACGTCGCCGGCGGTGGTGGCGCGTTGCCCGAGCACCGGGGAGACGGCGAGCACGAGCAACGTGCAAACGCGACACAGTCTGGTCATGGGCAAGAGAGAAGGGACGGGCCGAAGCTCGCGCGCGTCGCGCGGCTGCGCTAGACTCGACCCATGGCGCCCTCTCCGATCGCGCGCGTCCTCGAGACCGCTCTGTACGCCGAGGATCTGGCGGCGGTGAATCAGTTCTACGGGGCGGTCCTCGGCCTCGAGCGGATCGCGTTCGTCGAGGGGCGTCACGTCTTCTTCCGCTGTGGCGACGGCGTCGTGCTGGTCTTCGACCCGCGCAGCACCGCGAACGTCCCGACGACGGTTAGCGGTGCGTCGGTGCCATTGCATGGCGCGAGTGGCGCGGGGCACATGGCGCTCGCCGTCGCGGACGCCGAGCTTCCCGCGTGGCGCGAGCATCTCGAGGCGAGTGGGGTTGTCATCGAGAGCGACGTCACCTGGCCGCGTGGAGGGAGATCGTTGTACGTGCGCGACCCGGCCGGCAACAGCGTCGAGCTGGCGTCGCCGCGTCTCTGGGGATTCGAGCGATGATCGACAGCGGTGCGCGATGATGCGACACGTCGAGCGTCATTACACTCAGCGTATCGGTTGGCTGCGAGCGGCGGTGCTCGGGGCGAACGACGGTATCGTATCCACCGCGAGTCTCGTCGTTGGAGTCGCCGCCGCGGAGAGTGCTCGCGCGGGGGTGCTGCTGGCCGGCGTGGCGGGACTCGTTGCCGGCGCGATGTCGATGGCCGCGGGCGAATACGTCTCGGTCAGCTCGCAGGCGGACACCGAGCGGGCGGATCTGGAGCGCGAGCGCCGCGAGCTGGAGGCGAGTCCGGAGCACGAGCTGGCCGAGCTGCAGCGGATCTATGTGGAGCGCGGCCTCGACCCCGACCTCGCGCGCCGCGTCGCGGAACAGCTCACGGCGCGCGGCGCGCTCGCCGCGCACGCGCGGGACGAGCTCGGGTTCTCCACGATGCACGCCGCACGGCCCGTGCAGGCCGCGCTGGCATCGGCGGGGACGTTCGCGGTGGGTGCGGCGCTCCCGCTCATCGTCGCTGCGCTCGTGCCCGAGAACAACATCATCATGGCGGTGTCGGGGAGCTCACTGGTGTTCCTGGCTTTCCTCGGCAGCTTGGCGGCGAGCGCGGGCGGCGCGGGACGAGTGCGCGGTGCGCTGCGGGTGACGTTCTGGGGCGCGCTCGCGATGGCGCTGACGGCGCTGGTGGGTCGCGCGTTCGGCACCGTCGTCTAGGCCCTGCGTCGTGCGACGCCGCCGACTATTTTGCTAGCTGAGGAGTTCGGCCGACCCGGTAGCTCAGTTGGTAGAGCAACGGACTTTTAAACCCTTGAGGTGCTTACAGATCACATAGCCTAACACGCTAACACATTCATTTTCAATGCCTCTCGGCGTCGAGGGGCGTTGTGCTTTGTGCTCGTTTCTGGTATCTGTGATGGCCTTGGAGCAATACTCAGGAGCAACGAATGGAGATCACGCTCACGGCCGTGTTCCACGACCCGACCGATAGAAACCTCCCATGATGAGGTAGTACAGCCAGCGCGCGATACGGGCTACGCCAACGGGTGCTTGTAGGCCAGCAGCGCCAACCCGGTGACCGCCGACCGTGATGTCATACACGCTTCCGCATCTAATCCAGCATTCCGACAAGGGGCGGAAAAGCGACGGGGAAGGGAATCGGACTTCCGACGCCTGCCCGCTGAGGGCGACCTCCTCCAGGAAGCGCCTGACGTTAGGTGCTCCGTCCGTTAACCTCCTGACGACACCTGTGCCTGTAGCCTGAACTTTGCGGCGCGCGGCCGAACCGCTGTGGCTGCCTTACGCGGCCCAATGCGGTTCCCTTTTACCGGTCTTGCTTGCCGGATGGAGGCTCCAGTGCATAACTGTAACGCACATCACTCGATCCCGCCCACCGCGCTGTGCTTCGCCGCCTGCCTCACGATTGCGGCCTGTGCGGAGGAGGGGCCGACGGGCCTAGCCGAAGTGGAGGTGGAATCGCCCCCTGCCACCGTGGACGGGCGATGGATTCCGGGGCCGGGGGGAATAGAGGGACTGATGCAGGATATTGAGATGCTTCGCGCAATCGTGGCGGATCGCTCAATGATCGGGCGGGTCACAACGGGCACAACGTGGGCCGCCAGCGTTGCGGTCGAGGAGCTGTTGGCGGAACTGGAGGTGGCCGCGGGGTTGTCTGATCGGCGTCGCATGCGTGATCCAGGGGGGCTTAGACTCTCATCAGATTATTACGACCCCAGGGTCAGCGGGTCCAGTTCAATCCTGTTTTACCACGGTACGGAAGAGAAAGTAAAGTTCTTCGGAACTACCTCCTGTTATGCATTTCAGGCGAGTTCCATGACGGCGTCTATCAGATCAACCATGCGGGCGTCGACCACTGGCGGAGACACCTGGTTTTACGTGCAAGATTATCCCATCGCGCCGTCGGCGAATATGGCGACCAGTGGGGGTTATGAAGTGAGGGTGTATCAACCCAATAACGCCTACTACATGAACAGCATCCATTACTGCGCGCCGGGGTTCGGTGATCGGTTCACAAACACGTCCTTCGCTAACGCCCAGAACTGATTCAAGTCTTGTAACATCTGACGTGAGCGCCTAATGGCTAGGCGAATACTGGGAGTGGTAACAGGGGCACTAAGTGCAGCCATGTGTGCGCCTACCGTGAGGTATGTTGAAACCACCCCCGTGGCGACGGTGTCACTGGGGTGTACGTACGGGCCGTGGGGTACACCAATGGTCATCCAGGCCCCCACGCCGGCACTGACCGCGACGCGTTTCCCGGTCTTCGCCACGAGGTCGGGCTCTGAGCGACACAGTTCACTTCCCCATGTAGTAGGCGTCGCCGGGTTTGAGGCGGTCGACCCGCTTGCCGAGCCCTCATGGCCCGCAACATGGCCTCCTCAGCTTCGTATTATCCGCGACAACCGCGTAGTGGGCGGTCCTGAGGGGGCGCGCTGGTACGGGCATCCCCGCGCCGTGGTCGACAACCAGGGAGTGCTCCATGTCATGTGGGCCGAGCCCACCGACGCGCCGCCAACAAGTCGCTATGCGGTTCGCCGCGACGAGCCGCGATTTACATCGTTGTGGTACGCGCAATTTCGCAATGGAAAGTGGTCCGAGCCCTCTCGCGTTTTCGAGGGGGGGTCGATCGAGTGGAGTCCGCCAAACGGATCAGACCTTGTGATCGACCACACGGGACGGATTGCCGTGGCGTTCTCCACTAACGATTCAACGGGCGGAAGCCTCGTGTATCTCTACGCGAACGCCTCAGACGCGGCTCGGTGGAGTACTCGTGTGTGGCGATTCTCCGCCGGCCTCGGGTATGCCGACCTCGCAACTGATTCCAGGAACGTCGCCATTGCGTACGTACGCGCTCCTGATCCGCCAGATGCGGGAGCGAACGTACTCTACCTGTTGCGTTCCGTAGACGGCGGGGCCACCTGGACACAGCCGCAGCGTATCTCTCAGGCGGCGGAGCAGCCGGCGCTTGAGCCTCACGCTTTCGTCAGAGACTCGCTGGTGACGATTCTGTGGACGTCGCAGGCCAGTGAGAGTTTCACCGGTGGGGTCCTTTGGCGCACCAACCTGGGCGTTCGCCGATCGGAGATCGGGCCGAAAACATCTACACCTCTCCCCGGAATCACGAACGCGTCTCAAGCCGCAATCGATGCGTGCGGGACGGTCCACTTCGTGGTTCGCGAATACAGGCCGACCGGAAGCGTGATCGCCTACACGCGCTACGAGCAAACCGCGTGGACGCGATTTGAGTACCCGTTTGATACGCCGGCGACACATCCATCGATCGCCATTGGGGGCGACACTGTCCGGCTCATCTGGAGCTCACTCGATAAGGCTCCGGTGCCGAATGCAACGCTCTTGGCCGCCGCGCTCCCGATCGGGAGGGGTAAGTCAGCGCGCTGACGCCTCGGTGACGGAGCAGCAGCACTGTGGCGAAGGCCGGGTGACGTCGCACGCGGAGATTGCGGCGCTGCGGTCAACGTGGCGCGATTACGCCACACAAACTTTGACTTACTGCGCCATCTGCTAACCCCGACTGACGATGTCGACCCCAACTCCGCGCCGGCGTAACTGTCGTTAGTGGAGCAATGGGTTGGAGCAATCACGAAGGTCCCCGCTTTCTGCCGCCAGGTTAAGGAATTACTTTCCAATGGTTTAGATGATCGAGACCCGGTAGCTCAGTTGGTAGAGCAACGGACTTTTAATCCGTAGGTCGCGGGTTCGAGACCCGCCCGGGTCATCGCATTGCGGGTGCTCATCCGCGCGCCAATCTTAGGGCGTGTCCACTCTGACGCTGCTCATCATCGACGATGAGCCGCAGATTCGCCGCGTCGTGCGCAACGCATTGGCGGCCGAGTACACTCGGGTCCTCGACGCGGCGTCTGGCACCGAGGGAATCGACCTCGCCGCCGCCGAGCGGCCCGATCTCATCGTCCTCGACCTCGGCCTGCCCGACAAGCAGGGCGCCGACGTGTGTCGCGAGATCCGCGCGTGGTCCGGCGCCCCAATTCTCGTGTTGTCCGCGCGCCACTCGGACCACGAGAAGGTGGCCCTTCTCGACGCCGGCGCCGACGACTACGTCACCAAGCCGTTCAGCCCGATCGAGCTCCAGGCACGCGCGCGCGCCCTGCTGCGCCGGGCCGCGCGCGAGCGGACAGATGGCGCCGACACGCGCATAGTCTCGGGCGACCTGGTCATCGACGTTGTCGCCCGAACGGTGACCGTGCGGGGGCACGAGGTGCACCTCACGCCGATCGAGTGGGAGCTACTCCGGGCGCTCGCGTCGCAGTCGGGGCGCACGCTCACGCATCGCCAGTTGTTCGCCGCCGCGTGGCCCGGGCGCTCACACGGCGATGCGCAGCAGTACCTGCGCGTGCACGTGGCGCACCTGCGGCGAAAGCTCGAGGACGACCCGGTGCGGCCACGCTACATCATCACCGAGCCGGGCGTGGGCTATCGGTTCAATACCGTCTAATGTCACGATCGGCGCCGCCGCGTTGGCTCGCCTCCGCCGTGCTCTGGACTGCCGCGCTCGCGGTCTGCACGATCGCCATGCTCACGGTGCGCGCGCGGCTCGACAAGGCCCACATCGCGCTGATTCTGCTCCTCCTCGTGCTGTTCGGCAGCGCCGTCGGCGGGCGCGCCATCGGACTCTGGCTCGCGGGGACGTCCTTCCTCGTCTTCAATTGGTTCTTCCTGCCACCGTACAACACCTTCGTCATTGGCGATCCGCTGGACTGGCTGGTGCTCGTCGCATTTCTGCTCACCAGCATCGTGGCCGCACAGCTCCTCTACCGAGCACAGGAGGAAGCGCGCGTGGCACGCGCGCGCGCGACGGAGGTGGATCGGCTCGCGGCGCTCGGGTCGGAGACCCTCAACGTGGCACGCGCCGAGGATGCGCTGGCGGCCGTTGCCGAGGTGATCCGTGCGGCGACGGGGGTAGAGACCAGTGAGATCTTCGTGAGGCGGGATGGGGCTGATGGGCTCGAGCTCGGTGCACGAGCGGGACCGGCCGATGACACGCTCGCTCGCCGCGAGTCGCTGCTCCCGTGGGTGGCGGAGCATGGAACAGCCGCGATCGAGCATCGGGACGGCACCATGCGTCTGACGAGTCCGCGCCCCGATGCAGCCGAGATCGACCGGATCGGGGCGGACCTGCGCGCTATCATGTTGCCGCTGCACGTGCGAGACCGTACAGTCGGCGTGCTGCGCGTGGCATCCCCCGACGGTGTGCGCCTCGACTCGGAACGCTGGCGCTTCCTCGACGCCATCTCCTACTACGCGGCGCTCGGCGTGGAGCGCGCGCGCCTCGCCGCGATGGCCGAACACGTGGAAGCGCTCCGGGAAGCAGACCGGCTGAAGGATGCGCTCCTCGCGTCGGTGTCGCACGATCTTCGAACCCCGCTGACCACGATCAAAGCGGTGGCCCACGACCTTGCCGAAGGGGGCGAAGACCGCGCCGAGATCATCGAGCGAGAGGCCGACCGGCTCAACCGCTCGGTCGCCGATCTCCTCGACCTCTCGCGCCTCAACGCCGGCGTCCTCCCAATCCGATTGGAGCTGAACGCAGTCGATGATCTCCTGGGCGCACTCGTACAGCGCACGGAACCGGCACTTGGAGGACGCCAGCTCGACATCACGCTCCCGCCTGACGACCCGCTGCTCGTGGGCCGGTTCGACCTCGTCCACACGCTGCGAATTCTGACGAACCTGGTCGAAAACGCGGTGAAGTACGCGCCCGCGGGGCCGATCGAGGTTGCGGCTGCGCGTGCGGACGACCTCATCACGCTTCGCGTCAGCGATCGCGGACCCGGCATCGCCGCGGGGGAAGTCGCGCGCGTCTTCGAGCCCTTCTATCGGCCGCCGATGACCTCACCCGATGCCGGCGGCGCGGGTCTTGGCCTCTCGATCGCTCGCCGTCTGGCCGAGGCGCAGGGCGGAACGCTGACCTACGAGCCCAGACCGGGGGGCGGAAGCACATTCGTGCTGCGTCTGCGCGCGGCGGACGTGAACGACGTGTCAGAATCTTTGTGAAATCTTAGCGCGCGCTCCCGCCATCTTTGTGCGTCCTTTACGCCGACACCGGTACACTGTCTGGCGTATGATCGACGCTCTCTACGTTCTCGGAACGCTCGCCTTCTTCGCGCTCATGATCCTCTACGTGCGCGCGTGCCGCCGGCTCGGCGACCAACCGGGCGCGGGCGGTCAGGAAGAGCACGGCCAGTGACCATCGACGCCTGGGTGGGACTGCTCACGTCGGTCGCGGTCCTCGCGTACCTGGCGTACACGCTCATCCACCCGACGAAATTCTGAGCGACGGCCATGACCACCAACGGTTGGCTTCAGATCGCGTTGTTCTCGATCGCGATTCTGCTCGTCGCCAAACCGCTTGGGCTCTACCTCGTGCGCGTGTACGATGGGCGTACGCGGTGGCTGGCCCCGGTGGAGCGAGTGATCTATCGCATGTGCGGCATCGATCCCGCCGAGGACCAGCATTGGACGCGTTACGCGACGGCGATGCTGCTCTTCAGCGTGGCCACCATGCTGCTGACCTACGTCGTGCTGCGGCTGCAGCACGCCCTGCCGCTCAACCCGCAGGCGCTCCCCGCGGTGCCGGATCGTCAAGCGTTCGAGACGGCGGCGTCGTTCACGACGAACACGAACTGGCAGTCGTACGGCGGGGAGACGACGATGTCGTACTTCTCGCAGATGACCCAGCTCGCGTTCCACAACTTCGTGTCCGCGGCGGTCGGCATCGCGCTGGCGGTCGCCCTGGTGCGCGGCATCGCCCGCCGCGGCCACCAGAGCGCAGCGGGGTGCATTGGGAATTTCTGGGCCGATCTCGTGCGTGGCACGCTCTACGTGCTGCTCCCGCTCTCGGTGCTGATCGCGCTGGTCATGGTGCAGCAGGGCGTGATCCAGAACTTCGCGCCCTATCTCGAGGTCTCGACCCTCGAGGGCGGAACGCAGACCATCGCCATGGGTCCGGTCGCGAGCCAGGAGGCGATCAAGCAGCTCGGCACGAACGGTGGCGGCTTCTTCAACGCCAATGCGGCGCATCCGTTCGAGAACCCGACGCCGTGGTCCAACTTCTGGTCGATGGTCGCGATCTTCGCCATCCCGTCGGCGCTCGTGTACATGCTCGGGCACATGGTCGGGAACCGGCGTCACGGCTGGTCGGTGTGGGCGGCGATGTTCGTGATGTTCATGGCGGGCGTCGCGATCGCCTATCGTGCCGAGGCGCGCGGCAACCCGATCCACGCCGCGCGTGGCGTCGACGTCGCGACGACGGCGACAAACCCCGGCGGCAACATGGAAGGGAAGGAGGTGCGCTTCGGGATCGCGAATTCGGCGCTGTACGCGGTGATCACGACGAGCGCGTCCTGCGGTGCCGTGAACGCGATGCACGACTCGTTCACGCCGCTCGGCGGCATGGTTCCCATGATCAACATGCAGCTCGGTGAGGTGATCTTCGGCGGAGTCGGGGCAGGTCTGTATGGCATGCTCATCTTCGTCGTCCTCACCGTGTTCATCGCCGGCCTCATGGTGGGACGCACGCCGGAGTACCTCGGC
>DATBIU010000092.1:0-1903 GCA_036556765.1 Gemmatimonadaceae bacterium
ATCTGTACACCGAGGTGCTGGTGACCTACCCGCAGCTGGTGTTCGGCGCTGATCTCACCGTGCCGACGGTCACCGGCAGCGTCGTGCTCAGCATGCCGACGGGGACGCAGAGCGGGCAGGTGTTCCATCTGCGCGGCCGCGGGCTGCCGCGCGTGAACACGGGGGGCACGGGCGATCTGCACGTGCGAGTCCAGCTGTGGACGCCGGATCGGCTCACGGAGAAGGAGAATCAGTTGATTCAGGAGCTCGGCACGGTGCAGCGCAGCGTGCCGGTGGATCGCGGGAAGAGCTTCTGGACCCGGATGCGCGACGCCCTCGGGGCGTGACCGCGCGGACCTGGACCACCGTTCGCGTCACCGGGTTCACGGATCGCGACGCGGTGATTGCCGCGCTGTTCGGCGCGGGCGCGGAAGGCGTTCAGGAGCTCGCCGACGCGGTGGTGACACACGTCGCGGACGCCGACGCATCGAGAATCACCCGCGAGGTACGGGAGGCCGACGCGGGCGCCATGGTCACCTTCGCGCCGACGCCCGATGTGGACTGGTCCTCCGAATGGCGATCGCGCATCAGCGCGCATCGCGTCGGGAGGCTCGTGGTGACGCCGCCCTGGCTCGCCGACAACTACGCCGAGACCGAACGCATCGTCATCGAGCCACAGATGGCCTTCGGCACCGGCGAGCACGAGACGACGCGCGGTGTGCTCCGGCTGCTCGGAGGACTCATCAGGCCGGGCGACATCGTGGCGGACCTGGGGGCAGGCAGCGCGGTGCTATCCATCGCGGCGGCGAAACTGGGCGCCTCGCGTGTGGTTGCCGTGGAGCTCGATCCCGAGGCCATTGGAAACGCCGAAGCCAATGTGCGGCGAAACCTCGTCGGCGACCGTGTGAAGGTCATCGAAGGCGATGCCTCGATGATACTCCCCCTCATCGCCCCGGCGCGTGTCGTACTTGCCAATATCATCTGGCCGGTGCTCGAACGGATGCTACCGGTCATCGCGAGCGCGCTGACTGCGGACGGCGTGGCGGTGTTGAGCGGCCTGCTCGCGGAGGAGCGGCCGTCGATCGAAGCGTCGCTCGCACGCGAGGGCTGGAGGATCACCGCGGTGGACGAGGAGGGCATCTGGTGGAGCGCGAGCATCGTTCGGTTCTGACACTCCTCGCCCGCGCGCCCTTCACGACTGGCGCGACCGTGCGTCTCGATGACGACGCCGCGCAGCACGCGCGCGCCCGCCGCGTTCGCGCCGGTGAACCGGTGCGGCTCCTCGATGGGGCCGGGGCGATCGGCACGGGCGTCATCGAAGCCCTGGCCAGGGACGGCATCGACGTGCGCGTCGACGACATCACGCGAGTCGATCCACCCCCGGCTCTCGACATCCTCATCCCCGTCGCGGACCGCGACCGCATGCTGCTCGCCGCCGAGAAGTGTGTCGAGCTGCAGATCACGGCGTGGCGTCCGGTGTATTTCGCGCGGTCGCGCAGCGTCGGAACCCGCGGCGAAGGACTGAAATTCCGCGACAAGGTCGCCGCGCGGATGCGCTCCGCGCTCGAGCAGTCCGGTGGCGCATGGCTGCCGGCCGTTCATGAGGAATCCGACGCCGACGCCGCCTTCAGGGACGTGGCGATCGAAGCGCGGTACATCCTCGACGCCGGAGGGCAGCCCTTCCACGGCCGGGATTTTCAGAGGGACATCGCCATCGCGCTCGGTCCGGAAGGCGGATTCGAATCCGGCGAGCTCGAACGCGCCGCCTCGTGCGGCTGGCTGCCCGCGTCCCTCGGGGCGACTACCTTGCGGTTCGAAACAGCAGTCATTGCGGCCGCGGCCATCGTGCGCGCGGCCCAGCACAGCCACGGGAGACCATGATGGCGAGCGACTGTCTCTTCTGCCGCATCGTGCGCAAGGAGAT
>DATBIU010000093.1:0-5762 GCA_036556765.1 Gemmatimonadaceae bacterium
ACGTCGTACGCCGATGAGGGCAACGTCGGCGCCGTCGCGCGCGCGATGAAGCGGGCGGCGCCGGAGGTTCCACTGCTCGAGTTCCCGGGGGCGGCATCCCATCTCGTGCCCGACGTCGATGCGGTGTTGCTGCTCTCGCTCGTGTCGGGGCGCAACGCGCAGTACCTGATCGAGGAGCACGTTCGGGCGGTGCCGTTTTTCGAGCGGCATCCGGATGTGGAGCCGATCAGCACAGCGTATCTGCTCATTGATGGCGGCGAGGTCACCTCGGTGGAGGCGGTGAGTCAGACACGACCGTTGCCGGCGGGAAAGCCCGAGCTCGTCTCGGCCCACGTACGCGCCGCCATGCTCGTCGGGATGGTGGCCGCCTATCTCGATGCGGGAAGTGGTGCGCGGCGTCCGGTGTCGCCAGCCCTCGTCCGGGCGGCGCGAGCCGCGACACGGGGGCCGCTCTTCGTCGGAGGCGGAGTGCGGTCCGCCGATGCGGTGCGCGCCGCGCGCGATGCGGGGGCGGATTTCGTCGTCGTGGGAACGCTCCTGGAGCGCCAGGGTGCGCCGGCGGTTCGCGAGCTCGCGCGTGCCGCGCGCGCATGATCGACATTCACACGCATCTGCTTCCCGGCGTCGATGATGGATCCCCGAGCGCCGATGTCTCGCTCCCCATCCTGCGGCGATTCGTCGAGGAGGGGGTGGAGGTGGTCGTGTGCACGCCGCATCTCGAGGCCAGCCGCGCGGCGCGCGCGCCTCACGAGGAGTACGACGCGATCATGCGCTCGCTCGCCGCGCGTGCTCCCGAGGGGATCACGCTCCTCCGCGGATGGGAGATCATGATCGACGTCCCCGACATCGATCTCTCCGACCGGCGGCTCGGACTCGGCGGCTCTCCGGCCGTTCTCGTGGAGTTTCCGCGCATGAACGTGCCAGCCGAGGCGGGGCGCGAGCTGATGCGGCTGAGGACGAGCGGCATCATCCCGGTGCTGGCCCACCCCGAGCGCTATTGGGGGTGCACGCCGGAGATGGTTCACACGTGGCGCAACGCCGGGGCCGCGATTCAAATGGACGCCTCGATGCTGCTCGGCGGCCCGAATTCGTCGAAGCTCGCCCGTGCGTTGCTGGCCGAGGGATTGGTGGACTGCATCGCGAGCGACAACCACGGCGACCGGCGCTCGCTCGCGGGCGCACGTCAGTGGCTTCTCGAGCTCGGGGCCGACGAGCAGGCGGAGCTGCTCACTCGCGGGAATGCGCGTCGGATGCTCGACGGGCAGCTCCCGCTGCCGGTGGCGCCGCTGCCGGTGGTCGAGCGCGGGATGCTCGCCCGCCTCAAGCAGCTGGTGCTGGGGCACTGATGGCGAACGCGTCCGACGCACTGCGCGAGCTGGCCGCGCTGGCGACGCGAGCCGCCGATGAGATGGCGACCGAGCTCGACCGCGCGCTCCAGCTCGTGCGTGATACGGTCAAGCGTGGTGGCACCCTTTTCTTTTGCGGCAACGGCGGCAGTGCAGCGGACGCGCAGCATCTCGCCACCGAGTACGTGGTGCGCTACATGAGGGATCGCCGGGCGTATCCCGCCATCGCGCTGACGACGGACACCTCGCTGCTCACGGCGGCCGCCAACGATCTCGGCTTCGAGGAGATCTTCGCGCGCCAGGTGGACGCGCTCGCGAAGCGGGGAGACCTGCTGATCATCCACTCGACCAGCGGCAACTCGCCGAACGTGCTGCGTGCCGCCGAAGCGGCGCGCGCACGGAACGTGAAGGTACTATCGTTCGCCGCGCGCGATGGCGGCCGTCTCAAGGCGCTCTCCGACCACATCGTCATCGTTCCCACCGACCGGACCGATCGCGCGCAGGAGATTCATCTGTGCGTGGAGCATGCGATCTGCGAAGCGATCGAGGGGGAGTTGTGAGGGAGGGGGGTCACGGGGTCGCGGTGTCGAGGGGTCGAGGGCGCCGCCCACGATCTCGAAGCAGCGCCCTGGACCCCGTGATCCCGCGATCCCCCGATCCCGGCCCTACATGATCTCTCTCCGCGGCAAGAACGCCCTCGTCACTGGTGGCTCGCGCGGCATTGGTGCCGCCACAGCCCTCCTCCTCGCGGATGCGGGGGCCAACGTCGGCATCGGGTACCGATCTCGTGAGGCGGAGGCGGCCGAAGTGGTTCGCGAGGTCGCGAGCCGCGGGGTAAAGGCGTTTGCGCATGCCGCCGATCTGGCGAGCGCCGAGGCGACGCAGGGTTTGTTCGACCGCGCCCGTCGCGAGTTTGGAGGGCTCGACATTTTCATCGGCAACGCCGGCATCTGGCCCGCGGACGCGACGCCGGTGGCCGAGATGTCCGATGAGCGGTGGCTCGAGACGATGCGCCAGAACGTGGACTCCATCTTCTACGGCTCGCGGCTCGCGGCGCGGATGCTGGGGACCGGCGGGCGCATCGTGCTGGTCTCGAGCACCGCGGGGCAGCGCGGGGAGGCCTTCCACGCCGACTATGGCGCGTCGAAGGGCGCCATCATCTCGTTCGTGAAGTCGTTCGCGATCGAGCTGGCTCCGCGCGACATCACCGTGAACTCGGTGGCCCCCGGCTGGGTGGACACCGACATGTCCGCCCCCGCCTTTGGTGGGGAAGAGAAGGAGCGCATTCGCCGCTCGATCCCGATCGGGCGCATCGCGACGGCGATGGACATCGCCGGGCCGATCGTGTTCCTGTGCTCGGAGCAGGCGCGGCACATTACGGGGGAGATTGTGAACGTGAATGGTGGAGCGGTGCTGTGCGGCTAGGGGGTCGCGGGATCGAGGGGTCGCGGGATCGAGGGCCCGCGAGCCGGCTTCGAAGTCGAGTCAGCATGACACCGATGCGATCGGCGAGGCGCACGGCGGTGATCAGGTTGTCTGGATCGCTATGGCCGAGTCGCAAGACGATCTCGAGGTGAGTTTGTAGCTCGCGCAACGACCCGGCGGCGACGGACAAGTGCTGTAGATACTCGCCGCGAGTGGCTCTCCCATGTCCCTCGGCGATGTTCGCAGGGATGGACACCGCCGATCTCCGGAGCTGGGTACAGAGCCCAAATCGTTCGTCGACCGGCAGGCCTTTCGCGATTCGATACGTCTCGATGACGAGGTCCATTGCCACCTGCCAGACGACCAGATCGCGATAGCTGAGTATCGGCACGCTGCCTCGATGAACGCCTTCCGGATTTTACGCCGCACCACGCAGCCGACGAGGATCGAATCCCCGCAAGCGACACCAGATCCCCGACACCGCCCTCGATCCCCCGACCCCCTGATCCCTTGATCCCGATCCTCTTCACCGGCGGCACCATCTCCATGCGCCACGATGCCCTCGCCGGCGGGGCCGTGCCGTCCCTCTCCGGCCGCGACATCCTCGCCGCGACGCGCGGCATCGAGGAAGTGGCGGACTTCGAGGTCGAGGAGTGGGGCGCCTATCCCGGACCGCACATGACCGTCGAGCGGATGTGGGCGCTCCGCAATCGCATCGCCGAGCATCTGGAGCGTCCCGAAGTGGACGGCGTCGTCGTCACACACGGGACCGACACGCTCGAGGAGTCGGCATATCTCACCGCGCGCACGGTCGCCGCCGAGAAGCCGATCGTGTTCACCGGCGCCATGCGCAACGCCAGCGAGCTCGGGTGGGACGGTCCGTCGAATCTGATCGACGCCGTACGCGTCGCGGCGAGCGAAGAGTCGCGCGGCTACGGCGTGATGGTGACGATCGCCGGGCGAGTGTTCGCCGGGCTCGACGTCACCAAGGCCCACACGCACCTGCTCGACGCCTTCGAGAGTCCCGGGCTCGGTCCGGTCGGCGTGCTCGACGATGGGAACGTGATCTTTCGCCGCGCCCTGCCGCCCGCGCCGCCGCTTCTCGTGCCGCCCGCGCCCGCGCTGCCCATCGACATCGTGGCCGCCTTTCCCGGCGCGGACGCGCGCCTCGTCGACGCCTCGCGGCACGAGGCGTTAGGCATCGTCATCGCCGCGCTCGGTCGTGGAAACGTTCCGCCAGCGATGGTGCCAGGGATCGAGCGCTGGATCGAGGGCGGGAAGCCGGTCGTCATCGCCTCGCGGGCGCTGCGAGGGCGCGTGGGGCGAACCTACGGGTATCCGGGAGCCGGGCGGCGGTTGCACGACCTCGGCGCGATCTTCGCCGGCTCGCGCCGGCCGCAGCAGGCGCGCATCGAGCTCAGCCTTGGACTGGGTGCGGGACTGACGACGACGGAGCTTCGACCGCTCCTCGAGGAGTGACGCGGCGACGCGAAGATGCAGCAGACGCCGGCGGCCTCGTCCGCTAGGCCGCGCGCTCTCTCCAGACCTGGAAGCACCGGTGACCGAACTCGCGCGCCGCGCGGGTCTGGTCGGGAAAGCCGAAGCAATCCACCCATCCTTCCTCCGACGCGCGCCACTTGCAGCACCACACGAACGCCCACTGCCTCACGACCCCGTCGGCCTGTACCTCCACCGAGCCGCGGAAGTCGGAGCACCCCGCGTACCCGTCGATGCGCGCGCGCTCGAGACGCAGCGTGGGCTCGACGTCGAGGAGCTGCGCAAGCACCCGCAGAACCTTGATCTGCGGGGCAAAGCCAGCGGCCTCGACCAACGGCGCCTTCCCATCCGTGCTATACTGCCGCACGGAAGCCTTGAAGGCGTCGGTCGCGCCCGACAGGGCGAGCAGGGGCTCCAGATTCATCGGTCTCGAAAAGTAAACATCTGAGGGACCATCTCAAAGCCTTCTACCATGCCCTCGCTCTCCCCTCCCGGCCCGGTTCTGGACATCGCCAAGCGGCTGGAGAACGAGGGCTTCGAGACCTGGTGCGTGGGGGGCGCCGTGCGGGACGCTCTCCTTGGCCACCCCCATCTCGACTGGGACCTCGCGACCGCCGCAACACCGCAGCAGGTGCGCCGTCTCTTTCCACGCACGGTTCCCGTGGGCATCGAGTTCGGCACCGTCGGCGTGCTCGATCGGAACGGCACGATGCACGAGGTCACCACCTTTCGTCGCGATGTCGAGACCGACGGACGGCACGCGGTGGTGACGTTCGGCGCCACGATCGACGAAGATCTCGCCCGCCGGGACTTTACGCTCAACGCGATCGCGTACCATCCGAGATCGGGGCGGCTCCACGATCCGTTCGAGGGTCAGAAGGACCTCGAGCGGCGGCTGATTCGGGCCGTCGGCGAGCCTCACGAGCGAATGCGCGAGGATCGCCTGCGCGCGCTGCGCGCGATTCGCTTCGCGGCCCGCTTCGGGTTCGACATCGACCTCGATACCTGGCGCGCGATCGTCACGAGCGCCCCGCACCTCAGCCGGTTGTCGCCCGAGCGGGTGAAGCAGGAGCTGGAGAAGACGATGGAACAGGTCGATCACCCGTCGCGTGCGCTCGAGCTCTGGCGAGACGGCGGTGCGCTCGGAGTACTGCTGCCAGCGCTGGACGGGATCTCAGCCACCACGCTCCGCACCCTCGACCTGCTGCCGCGCGCTACCGGGAACCGCGCGAGCCAGCGCAAGATGATCCGGCTTGCCGCGCTGTTCGGCGAGCTCTCGCCGCGAGAGGCCGAGAAAACGGTCCGAACGCTGCGCTTCTCGAATCAGCAGATCGCCTGGATCGGCGCCCTCATCAAGCACGCCGCGCAGATCCACGACGAGCTCCTCGGCGCGGGGCGCGGCGACATCGCCCCCGCGACGGCGCGACGCTGGATTGCCGCCGCCGGTCGGACGCGCATTCCGTCCGTGATGCGGCTGGTGGGGGCGCGGTTCGC
>DATBIU010000094.1:0-25414 GCA_036556765.1 Gemmatimonadaceae bacterium
CTTCTGGAACTGGCAGGATTCGCCGATCCCGCTCGCGCCGCCGGAGATCGCGGCCATCACGATGGGATCGCGCGCACAGCCGGTCGATGCCCGGCCCGGTCAGCTCGGACAGCCGGTGCTGAACATCGTCAATCCGACGCCGCTCCCTGATCCCACCGGCGTAGGCGCGTCGCTGGCGGCGATTCAGAACGGCGGGATGTTCCGCGACATGTCCGGACTCGCGGCGACGATCGGGCTCGCGCAGGCGGTGGCGGGGAATTCCGCCGGCGCCGCCAGGAGCGCGGGCGAGCTCGCGACCGCGAATCTGATGGCTGCGGCACAACGCGATGTCGAGCTGCGGCGCATCAAGGCGCAGGAAAACATCGCCCGGATGCGCAACCCCGCCGCGCTGGCGGGCACGCCGCGGACCATCAGCGAGTCGGCGGCGGCGTTGAATACGGCGCGCGACCTCGACCGTGAGGGGATGATGACGGGAAACGGCGGCCTCGGCGCCGGCGAAATCTCAGGCGAGGAGATGGATCCGAGCTCGGGTGGCTTCGGCACCGGCACGTTCGATGGCGCTGATACCGGCACCGACTTCATGCCCGGGCCTTCTCCATCGCCCTTCTCGGAGGGAGGCGGCGGCTACACGGGCATGGCGCTTGGACGGATGCTCTACGGGGGACTGGGCGTCGACCCCAACGACGTGATTCTCGCCGATCGCCGACGTCGGAAGAAGAAGGAGACGTTCCAGGATCACTTGCAGGCGTTAGGCGTGTGGATGCCGCCGATCTACGGGATGAACCCCGTCGAGAAGGAGATCCAGGCCTTCAAGGACGGATGGTGGAAGCCGAGCTTCAAGGAATTCATGGCCGCCTATGACGCGTTAGGAATGAAGAAGCCGCACAAGGTGCTGCGAACCGCGTCCGACTTCCTGGACTTGTTTGCCTTCTCACAAGTGCGCCGGATCAACCTCTTCGTCAACGCCTTTCCGATTCCCGGCAACAAGTACGCGATCGGACTCGCCGGACGGGTCGAGGACAGCGGCCTGACCGCGTCGGGCGAGGAAGAGGTCATCGACGATGACCGCCTGCTCCTCTGGAAAGGCGGAAACACCCTTTCGGACGGGCGTCGCCTCAGCAAGACGAAGCCGTTCGAGCGAGAGCTGTGGCTGTACAATTGTGGAGGCGCCCTCGACGAGGAGATGCTGTACAGGCTCGCCACCTTCATCGGGCGGCAGGTGTTCGCCTTCAAGGAGCCGGTGTGGTTCCTGCCGGAGTTCACCGAGAATCCGGCGGCGATCACCAATCGCGCCAGGTTCACCCTCCACCCGGGGCCGACGCTCAATGACGTGAAGGCCGCGAACATGGAGCTGACCAGCGACATCTACTATCTCGACAAGTGGTCGGCCCGGTACGATCCGTACAAGGGATGACGCCTCGAGGTCAACCGAGCCCGTGACGCGAGCTCGGTTGATCTCGATCAGCGATGGTCCCCGCCGTCAGGCTCGAAGATCTGCTCGATTGGCTGGCCGAACAGCCGGGCGATCTTGAACGCGAGCGGGAGGCTCGGATCGTACTTCCCTCGCTCCAGCGCGTTCACCGTTTGCCGAGACACGTCGAGCCGCTCGGCAAGATCGCCCTGCGACCACCCGCGCTCGGCTCGCAGCACGGGAAGCGTGTTTTTCATTCGTAGCGCCGGCGCGCGATCGCGATGCCGATCGCCACGAGAACGGCGGGAGCCAGGACGATGTCCGGCGCGTCGAGCCGCGGCGCCCACGCTCCCGCCGTTCGCATGTTGACGTACAGCGCGGCGAGCGGCACGTACACGACCAGCGCGAACGCGAGCCCCTCGAGCACGATGCGCTGGAGCATCTCATCGAGGTCACGCCTCAACAACCGCCAGAACATGACGGCCGCGACGATCAGCGGAGCGACGCTGAGCGCCCCCAACACGATCTGGCCCCATGGCGGCAGCCATCGGCCTCGGTCGCCAAGCCGGATCAGGAGATTCCCAAGGAGCGATGTCGTAAGCGCGACGACGTACAGCCCGTACAGGGACGCCCCATGCGGCTGGGGCTCGGCGCGCGACTCGGCGGCGATCATGATGGACCTCTGGAAGGGGACGGGGAGCAATGTAAAGCATGCTTGACAATCTGTCAAGTGTACTTGGCAGTGCTCGCGCCCGAGCCTCCCAGGAAGGCCTCAATGGCCAACGCAACCTCTCCGCGGGTTACTCCAGCGGACGGAGCTGCGGCGCCTCCGGGAGCTGCGAGCGCGCCTCGAGCGAATTCTCCGTGCTGCGCTGGCGTCGCGGTCGCCCTCGGCGGACGACCTTCAGGATCTCGCGCGCGATGCGGCCGACGCGGCGCGCGCCGCGCGGTGGAGGACCGCGAAGGGCCGGCTCGCGCGACGCATCGACGCGGCGGTGGCGCCGCTTCCGTCGGACCGGGTCGCCCGGGTAGGCGCCTGCCCCAGCTGCGGCTGGTTCTTCCTGGACACGACCAAGAACCGGTCGCGGCGCTGGCGCAGCATGGCGATGTGCGGCAGCGCGGCGAAGGCGCGGGCGTATTACTGGAGGACGAAGAGCGCGGCGCGGTGAGGCTCGGTGGATGATTCGCGTTCATCCGCAACGAGCCCGACAGACTTATCACAGAGGACACCGAGACGTTGCACAGAGACTCACAGCGACCTGCAACGGCAAGTCTTTGAAAGCCCTTCGCTGGTGCAGGTCTCTGCGAGTCTCTGTGCAACGTCTCGGTGTTCTCTGTGATGACGCTGTTGGGGCTCGTTGCGAAAGAACCCCAGGGGTCGCGCCCCGCCCGGCCGCCCGTAGATTAGGCGCGCCCATTCCGCCGCCCGCGAACCCGCCAACCCGATCCTCACATGACCGACGCGATTACGAGTGCCAATCAGTGGCTGAACGGCATCGTCTGGGGACCGCCGATGCTCATCCTTCTCATGGGGACCGGCATCCTGCTCACGGTGTTGACCGGTGCCGTGCAGTTCCGCCACCTCGGCACGGCGTTGGGCGAGGTGCTGGGCAAGCTCCGCCAGAAGGGCACGGGCGAAGGGAGCGTCACCCCGTTCCAGGCGGTGGCGACCGCGCTCGCGTCCACCGTTGGCGTCGGCAACATCGCCGGCGTCGCGACGGCGATCTTCCTCGGGGGCCCGGGCGCGCTGTTCTGGCTCTGGATCTCCGGCTTGTTAGGCATGGCGACCAAGTACGCCGAGATCGTCGTCGCCCTGCACTATCGCGAAAAGGACGCGGCGGGTGTCATGCGCGGCGGCGCGATGTACACGCTTCGCAAGCGCGGCCTCGGGTGGCTCGGCGCGATCTTCGCCGGCCTCACCGCGCTGGCTGCGTTCGGCATCGGCAACATGGTCCAGGCGAATTCGGTGGCCGAGAGTCTCAAGGCGAGCTTTGGGGCCGAGCCCTGGATCGTCGGCCTCGTGCTGGTCGCCGTGGCGGGTGCCGTGATCCTCGGCGGCATCAAGCGCATCGCCGCGTTCGCCGAGGTGCTGGTACCGTTCATGTGCATCCTCTACATCGTCGGCGGGCTGGTGATCCTCGTTCTCCACGCGGGCGCGCTTCCCGGTGTGTTCAGCCTCGTCTTCGAGAGCGCGTTCAGCGGGTCGGCGGCGGCGGGAGGGTTCGCCGGTGCCACGATCATGATGGCGATGCGATACGGGGTCGCGCGCGGGCTCTTCTCCAACGAAGCCGGTCTCGGCAGCGCACCGATGGTCCACGCGGCCGCCAACACCGACCATCCCGTCCGTCAAGGCATGTACGGCATCTTCGAGGTGTTCGTCGACACGCTACTCGTCTGCACGACGACGGGGCTGGTGATTCTGGTGACGGGGGTCTGGGACAGTGGCGCAACCGGTGCCGCGCTCAGCGTCCGCGCGTTCGAGACCGGCCTCCCTGGCACGTGGGGCGACATCATCGTCACCGGTGGGCTCGTCCTGTTCGCGTTCTCGACCATCATCGGATGGAGCTACTACGGCGAGACGGGCATCGTCTACCTGTTAGGCGCCCGCAGCGCGCTCCCCTATCGCCTCCTCTGGCTGGTATTCATCTATCTCGGCGCCACCGGCTCGCTGCACCTGGTGTGGGACGTCGCCGACACGCTGAACGGGCTGATGGCGATCCCGAACCTCATCTCCGTGCTGATCTCCATCCCGCTGCTGTTGCGCCTCCATCGCGAGTTCTTTGGACGGAGCGCCGAGCGCCGAGGGGATTGATTCGCGGTGACGCCGGAGGGTTCATCGCCGCGCGGATTCCTTCCGCATCGACACCTTGGACCTGCTCGCCACGAAAGTGCGACGAGCGTGTCATCACCCGTTTCGGGCTGGCTGTCGCCGCGCCGGGAGGATAAGTTCGCACGCTTCGCGGCTGCCAGGCATCTTTCCCGCTGACCACCCTGGGGGGTCACATGCGTATTCTTGGGCTGAGCTGCTGCATCGTACTCGTCGTCGCATGCGCCAAAGCTGGTGATGACGCCGCAACCGATAGTGCCGCCGGGATGACGGAGACCGCCACCGCCGCGACGATCTCGCTCGGTGAGGTCGCGGGCCGGTGGAACGTGGTGGCCACGCCGACGAGCGGCGACACCACCCCGACCTTGTACGTGCTCACGGCGACCGCTGACACCACCGGATGGACGATCGGTTTCCCGAATCGCGATCCGATCCCAACTCGTGTGGCTTCGGTCGCTGGTGACAGCATCGTGCTGACGGCAGGTCCCTTCGAGAGCGTTCGCCGCCGCGGAGTCCAGGTGACGACGCACACCATCCTGCGCCGAGAGGGCGATCGCATCGTCGGCACGACGCACGCGAGCTATGCCACCACCGGAGCGGACACCGCCCTCACGCTTCGCACTGAAGGCACGCGCGCGCCGTAATCGCGCTCGTCCCGGCCGGCCCACGAGCCGGCCGGGACGCATCGCGCTGCTCTCGCCGTCCGAAGTCCACTCGCCCTCACTGTTCCGGAGGTGGCGATGGTCCCGCTGACATCATTGCTCGTCCCGATTTTGCTGGCGGCGGTGCTCGTCTTCCTGGCGAGCTCGGTGATGCACATGATGCTCACGTACCACATGAGCGATGTCGCCCCCGTGCCGAACGAAGCGGGAGTGATGGCCGCGCTTCGCCCGTTCAACATCCCCCCAGGAGATTACATGATCCCCCGGGCGGCCTCGATGAAGGAGATGAAGGAGCCCGCGTTCACGGAGAAGCTGAAGCAGGGGCCAGTCGCGGTGATGACGGTCCTTCCAACCGGGCCGGTCAACATGGGCAAGAGCCTCGGTCAGTGGTTCGTCTACTGCGTGTTGATCGCGCTGTTCGCCGGCTACGTGGCGAGCCGGACGCTCGCGCCCGGCGCACCGTACCTGTCCGTCTTTCGCATCGTGGGAACGGTCGCGTTCATCGGCTTCGCCGGCGGGCTGTGGCAGGACTCGATCTGGTGGAACCGCAAGTGGAGCACGACGCTCAAGTCGACGATCGATGCGCTGGTCTATGGCACACTCATCGCGGGGACGTTCGGGTGGCTGTGGCCATCGTAGGCAAATGACAATGAGGAATGAGGACGAAGGAGTGAGCAATCCGACCGGATGACGGTTCTCATGGGTCGATTTCCTCACTCCTCCGTCCTCATTCCTCATCCGCCGGAATCGTCCGCGGGCATCACATGCGTCGCCTAACGTCTTTCCTCCTCCCCGGGCTCCTGTGGTCGATCGGGTGTGGGAGGGCCGATGACCCGTCCGCAGGCGACACGAGCGCCGGCGCCGACTCGCCGGTGGTCGTCTCGGGAGACTTCACGCCCTCGACGACACCGTGCCCCGCCGGCGCGACGTACTCCCTTGGCGACACGAGCGACTGGGCGACGATGATCGAGGAGGGCAAGCGCGCCGTTCTGCGCGCGGGACCGGCGATCATCGACACCGTCGACGTGCTGTTCGGCGTGCATACCGTCGGCCGCGATTCCCTCGTCTTCCTTCCCGTCCTCGCCTACGACGTCGATTCGGCCGAGGCGGCGATGATGCCCGCGCCCGCGGCGTGGCCCACCGATCATGTGCTGTGCACCCCGGACGGCCGGCGCCCTCTGAGCGAGCTCGTGCCGCACTTCAACTCCGGGTTCTCCTCGCCTACGGTGATCGACTCGGCCGTGCACTACTGGGGGATGAAGCCGCAGAACGATCAGGGCCGGTATCGGCTGTACGCGATGCGGTACGCCCCGCGTGAGGGCCGGCTCGATTCGCTCTTCCTTCGAGAAGAGGCTCCCGCGACCGACTACCGCTTCCACTACGGTCCACCCTTCGCGCAGGACGGAGCGATCGTGTTCGACGGCGGTGAGGCGCGCGCGGTGATCGACGCACAGTCGTGGCGGGTGCTTCGCGTGGAGCCGCGGGCGCCCGCGTCCGCCAATCGGCCCGCGCCCTGACGCCATGGCCATCCGCGTCGTCCAGCTCGGCTCCCGCAGATCGCCGGGCGAAGGTACACGGCTCGGCACCGTTCGGCGGCCGCCGCGAGGCGTGCGCAAGGCGGACTTCGCCGCCCGCGACTATTTCGACGTGTGGCTCCCCGAGCTCGCGCCGAGCCAGGAGGTGGTGTCGTGGGCGTCCTCCGAGCGGTGGACCGACGCCCGCTGGCGCCAGTTCACTCGACGCTACCACAAGGAGATGGACGAGCCCCACGCGCGGCATCTCATCGAGCTGCTGGCGACGCTGTCTCAGCAGACCAGCTTCTCCGTGGGATGCTACTGCGACGATGCGACGCGCTGCCACCGAAGTCTGCTGCGTGCTCTCCTCGCGGACGCGGGCGCGTCGCTGGTCGACGACGAATGAGCGACCCGCGCGTTGCCCGGGTGATGCGCAGCCCGTGGGGCGTCGATCCGCTCCTCGGCATCGCGCTCGGCGTGCTCATCCTCGGTATCGGCGGCCGCATCGCGATGCGCGTCATCGCCCACGCCACGAACGCGCCTCCCGGCTTCTCGTTCGGCGGCACCATGACCGTCGTATTCATGGGCGCCGTGAGCGGCCTCGCGGGCGGGCTGATCTACGCGGTGCTCGCGCGCGCTCTGCCCCACCGCGTCGCGACACGAGCGGTGATTTTCGGGATCATCCTCACCCTGCTCACGCTGCGGGGCGCGAGCCCGGCGACACCGCTCACGCTCGGTCTGTTTCTCCCGCTGGCGTTTCTCTACGGTGCGGCGCTCGACTACCTCCACCGCCGGCGCTTCACCGCGCCACGAGCGGCATCGTCGCGATGACGACGCCGGCGGCCGAGCGCACCTCGAGGCGCAGGTCGCCCGGCAGTCGTGGAGTCACCTCGAAATCGTACGTCTCGCCGATGCTGATCACCGTGCGCGCGGGTCGCATGACCTGCTGCTCGCGGGGCAGATCCGCGCCGTCCTTGGCCAGGGCCCGCCACTCCACGAGCGACGTGTCCCGGCGGACCTCGACTCGGATGTTGGGTCGACCGATCGTGATGTTGATCAGCCGAAAACGGTGTGGCACTGCCGTCCGCAGCTCGACCGGTGCCGCGGGCAACCGCCCGTTGAGGAGCACGGCGCGCCGCGCGGTTTCGGCGCTCCGGGGCGTCGTGATCAGGACGGGAATGTCGGTCGAAGGATCGTACGGCCGATCGGCGTCGACGACGACCAGCGCCCCGGAGAGACCGGCGGGCTGCTGACGCGGCTCGTCCACGTGCGTGTGATAGATGAACGTTCCCGAGCGCGGGGGTGTGAACCGCGCCTCGAACGAATCGCCGGGGGCGATCACCGGCGAGAGCCGGCGACCCCTGCCGCTGAATCCCGCGACGCCGTCGAAGTAGCTGTCCAGCTCGATCCCATGCCAGTGCACCGCGGTCGGCTCGGGCGTGCGATTCACGACCGTAATCGAGACCGGCTGATTCCGAAGCAGCACGATCGGCGGACCACTGCGAACGGTGGTATCGAACGGCGGCTCCGCGCCGCGCTCTTGAACCGTGAACGCGTAGAAGGGCGCGTCCACGGTGCCGCCAGCGGGACGTGCCAGCAATCGCAGACGACGCCGCCCGGCATCACTCCCGTTCTCGCGGTCGGTGTCCCCCGCGCGCGGCTCCACCTGCACGCCCATCACGAGCCCACTCATCCCCTCCAGCGCGTGATTATCGACATGTTGCGCGTGCGCCCCACCAATCGGCCGGGGCCGAGCGATGCCTAACGGTCCACGAGCGGCGAAGTGGGCCGTGAAATGGCAGTGGAAGAGCCAGTTTCCGGGGCGCTCCGGCACCCAGGTGATCGACGCGGTGGTGCCGGAACTGACGCGCTCGGTCACCACCATGTCGCGGTCCGCCGGTGCGTACGCGGTATCTCCCATGCCGTCGCCGCGACTGTCCACGCGAAAGTAGAACCCGTGGAGGTGCATCGGGTGCACCTCGGGTGACGCGTTGATCAGCCGCCAGTGGACGGTGTCACCGACGCGCTGCGTCAGTCGCGACGTGTGCGGCCAGGAGCGGCCGTTCATGACGAGAAGCAGGCGGTGCTGGAATGGCGTATTCGCCCCGGCCGCCGTATCCGCGAGCTCGCCGAAGACGATGACGCGATCCCGGCGCGCGGCGCGGCCGGCGGGATCGACGATGATCGCCCCGGAGAGCTGACCATCCTCCCGAACGCGGAACGGAAGCTGGCGGCCCATCGTGGTGCCCCAGTAGTAGTACGCGCCTGGCGCGTCGAGCCGGAATCTCACCTCGCGCGTTGCGCCCGGAGCGATCGTCACCGGGTCCGAAGCCGCACCGGCCGCTCCCGGCCGCGAGACGAGTCCGTGTACCGTCAGCGTGCTGTCGGGCAACGAGTTCCGAATCGATGCGATGACCTCGGTTCCCGCGGGCACCCGGATCAGCGGACTGGGAATCTGAAGCGGTCGTCCGGCTTCGCCGAACGCCACCATCTCGACCGAGGGGCCGCTGTCCCCGTGGGGATACCACGCTCCCACTCGCGTGTCGAGCTGCAGGCGCAGGATCCCCCCCGTCAGCGTTCCCGCCGCCCGCTCGTTGTCGTGTGTCTGAATCCGCTCGGGGGCGGTCCCGTGCCTAACGCCTGACGCCGACGTCAGAAACGCGAGTGCCAGAACCGCGACCGAAGCGTGACGCTGCATCGTGCCCTCCTGAAGAGGTCGTGCTCCAGCGGTCTTACCGCCCGAAGTCGAGATCGACCCGGGTGTACACGAACCGTCCATTGTATCCGAAGGGCGACGCGGGCGGGAACGGGAAGATGTCGAAGCCGTTGTTGTAGCTCATCCGGTCCGGATAGGTGTCGAAGAGGTTGCGCGCCCCGAGCGCGATCTTGAAGACACGCGCGGCCGTGTAGCCGAGCTCGACATCGAACAGCCCCTTCGCGCCGTACGTCGCGACGTCGTCGCCACTGTAGCTGTACAGCGACGAGGTGTACTTGCCGTAGTGCGAGTACCGCGCGAGCCCATTCCACGCGCCGTACCGGTACTGCCCCGTGACCGTGCCTCGCCACTTGGGCCGCTCCTGCGTCATTGCCAGCAGGCCGCCTTCGTCGTACCGGCCAATGAGCTCCTCGTCAGTCCCCTGCAGCTCGGGAGGCAGCGGAATGCAGCACTCGTTCGGGATCGTGGTCCTGGTGTAGTTGAACGCCGCCGTCAGGCCGAGCTCTCCCGACGTGGTCGGCATTCGATAGGCAGCGGTGAAGTCGACGCCGCGCGTCCGCGTGTCGATCGCGTTCGTGAAGTACTGCGCCGCCTCGGCGCGGGAGCCGGTGCCGCGGAGGATCGCCGCGACACTGTCGGTATCGAGGAACCCGGTGAGCACGATGCGATCGTCGACGTTGACGAGGAAGAAATCGGCGGTGAAGGTGAGATTCGCCGTCGGCGACAGCGCGGCGCCGGCGCTGAAGTTCCGCGACGATTCCGCCTCGAGGTCGCGCGCGCCAAGCGCCCGCGCCTCGCGCGAGTTCACCGGGAAGATGCCGATCTCGAACGGCACCGGCTCGCCGGTGATCTCGTCCGGCTTGAAGTTCGTCACCACGCTCGAGTAGAAGCTCTGATTGAGCGACGGAGCGCGGAATCCCGTGCTCACCGCCGAGCGCAGGGTGAGCTTCGGCGTGGGCTGAAAGCGCATGGCGAGCTTGCCGGTGATCTTGGAGCCGAAGTCGCTGTAGTTCTCGAAGCGCGCGGCGACGTTCGCGAGCAGCCTCGGCACGAGATCGCCCTCGAGATCGAAGTACGCGCCGATGTTGCTCCGATCGGCATCGGCGGCGTCCTCGGGACGGAATCCGGGGAAGACCTGCGAGCCCGACGGCGCAATGCTCCCGTCCGAGGCGGGGTGGAACCCGTTGATGTACGATGCGCGCTCGCCCGCCAGGATCTCGTAGTTTTCTCGCCGGTACGCGGCTCCGATCGCCACGTTCAGCGGTGAGGCGAGTCCGACCTCGAACTCGCGGTTCACGTCGACGCTGAAGATGCCCTCCGACAGGCGCAGCTCCCCGGCGAAGAAGCTCGTCTGGTTGGGGATGCCCGGGTCGTCCGCGTTGCCGAGGATGCCGTCCTGTCCGGGAGCGCACGGAGTGGCGAGGCATGGGCCTAACGACGTGTTGAGCGTGTTGTCGAGCGTGTACTCGAACGCGTTGTGGCCATAGGTGATGCCGAAGTCGTACGCCCACCCTCCGCCGACGCCTCGCGCCCCGACCACGGCCGAGAGGTCGACGACGTCGGGCGCGAACCGGGGGAGGAAGCCGTTGGGATAGATCTGCGTCCAGTTGCGCTCGCTCGAGGGCGCGCGGAAGTAGCCGAAGCCGGTCCCCTCCCGCTTGCTGTATCCCCCGAACCCGTACAGTCCGGCCGCGCCGGCGGTGCCGAGGGGCAGGCGGAGCGTGGCGAAGGTCATGAGGTCCTTCGACGCGCCGTCGCCCCAATGGTGGTTCGGCATCGGAATCGAGTTGTTCTTCGTCACGAGCTCCCCGTCGATCACCTCGTCCGCATCCCCGCCGAACATGTCCGACGCATCCGGCCCGGCGCGGTTGGTGGGATCGCGATCCCGATACTCGGCGAACAGGCTGAGCGAGCCGCGACCGAGCGCGACTCCCCAGCCGCCGTTGACATCGATCGTGCGCCCGTCGCGCGGGAAGCTGGGACGCTCGCCGTTGCTTGGCAGCGCCGCCGGATTCTCCTCGCTCGTCATGTACTCACCGAGATCGACGCTGAAGAACGGTGCGAACACGCCCTCCTTGAGAACGACGTTGACGACGCCCGCGATCGCGTCGGACCCGTACTGCGCCGCCGCGCCGTCGCGCAGCACTTCCAGTCGCTCGATGGCGCTGGCCGGGAACGCGTTCATGTCCACGCCGCTCGATCCCGCCGCCTGCCCCGCGCCGTAGTAATGAATGAGCGCCGTGTGATGCCGGCGCTTCCCGTTGAGCAGCACGAGCGTGTGGTCCGGACTCAGGCCACGCATGGTGAAGGGCCGAACGATCTCCGACGCGTCGGAGACGCTCTGCCGGGGGAAGTTCACCGACGGGGCGAGCTGCGCCAGGATCTGCGCCGTCTCGGTCGTTCCCTGGGAGCGAATCTGCTGCGGCGTGAACACGTCGACGGGCACCGCCAGCTCGTCGGCGGCAGTGTGCGTCGCACGCGACCCGACGACGATCGGCGCCAGCGTGTTGGCGACGTTGCGCAGCGTGAAGTCGTGCTGCACCGTTCCGCCCGCGATGACGGTAACGCGCGCGGCGGGTGCGATGTCGACGTACCCGATGCGGCGCACACGGAGGATGGCCGCGCCGGCCGGCACCGCACTGATGACGTACTCGCCATTCCCGGCGGTCATCGCTCGCAGCGCGGTGGCCTCGACCCACACCAGCGCGTCGGCCACCGGTGTGCCGGCAGTATCCGCCACACGGCCGCGGATCGTCCCGCCCTGCGCCGATGCGCGAGTGGCAACGAGCACGCTCATCGCCAGCGCCAATGCCGCGATCCTCACAACGCACCGCATGGTGCCTCCTTCGAGACTTGGGTGGGGACTGCGCTGGAGATGGCATACGCCACGCACGGCGCAGCGTCAAGGCGAAGCAAGCGTACCTACTTACCGGCGGGCTCGGCGACCCCTAGTATGAGTGACCCTAACGTTGGAGTCCGCCATGCGTAGGACTCGCACCACCGTCATCGCGACCGCGTTCCTGCTCACCGGCTGTTATCACGCGACGATCGAGACCGGACGCCCACCGTCAGCCGTGACCGTCGAGGATCAGTGGGCCGACTCGTGGGTCTACGGGCTCGTCCCGCCAGACACGATCAACGCGGCACAACGGTGCACGAGTGGCGTTGCGCGCGTCGAGACCCAGCTGTCCTTTCTCAATCAGCTCGTCGGCGCGCTGACGCTCGGGATCTACACGCCGATGTCGATCAGAGTGACCTGTGCGCAAGGGAGCGCGACGGGACCTTCCGTACCGAATGGTGAGGATCTCGCGGCGACCTTTGCGGCGGCGGCCGTGCTGTCGCGCGAGATCGGAGAGCCTGTGCTGGTGAAGCTGCGGTAAGCGCGCGTTCACGCCGGCATGAGCCCCCGTCGCACCTTCGCCCCGAAGGTCCTGGCCGCCATCCGCGATGGCCAGGTCATCGGCATTCGCGCCGGCACGCAGCCACACCGTGTGATCGGGATCTGGGCGGTGGTGGTCCAGGGCCGCGTCTTCGTCAGGTCCTGGAGCGTGAAGCCGCGGAGCTGGTTTCGAACGTTCCACGACGAGCCGCGCGGTATCGTCACCGTGAACGATCGCGAGATCCCGGTGCGCGCGGTGTTCACGCGCAGCGAGCCGCTCAAGGACGCGGTCTCGCGCGCCTACCTCGAGAAATACCACACGCCCGGCTCGGTGAAGTTTGCGCGCGACCTCGGCGGCGCCGAGTCGCGCGCGACCACGACTGAGCTCGTTCCCCTCTGAATGGTCCGCTCGGTCGCGGTCGCCGGCCTCCTTCTCGCCGCAGGATGCGGGCCGATCGCCCCCGATCACCAGGGTGTGCTCGTCGGCCTCACCTCCGGCCGCACGCTCTGGATCGCCTGGCCTAACGACACGGCCCGCATCGTCGCCGAGCACGCCCACCTCCTCGTGCCGCGGGACGATGGGTTCTGGTGGGTTGGTGTCGTCGACCGCTGCACCTGGGGGGAGGGGGGAGGTGGTTGGGTCGAAGACAGCATCTTCGTCAGCCTCGCCGAAGCGGTCTTCGTCGCCCGACCGGGAGAGGACGCCCGCGTGCGTCTCGACGGCATGCCGTGCGGACAGGCCGAAGAGGAGGTCCTTCGCGAGAGGGCGAAGTCGGCGCGCGCATCGGCCGATAGCGCCGCCGCCGAGGAGTATCCGATCGGGAACGAGACCCTGTACTGCAACCGGAGCACCCGGCAGGTGACTTATGCGTCGCCAACCGTCCTCTCCGTCGAGGCGCGCCACGCCAGCACGGAGTTCTGCAGCCCGGCCAAGTACTACACCTCGGGCGACAACGTCGTCAGGCGGTTCGGCTCCAGCGAGCGGGTCGCGCTCCGCCCCCTCCTCGAGCCATCCGCACGTACAGCGCTCGAGCAGCATTTCTCCGATACCGCCGGCTGTGGATACCCGGCCGAAGACCCTGGGGCACAGATCGACTCGAGCTGGTCGATCCGGCGACATCAAGGCGCATGGGTGGCTCGACTGTGGATCGAGGGGCCGATCGTATGCCGCGGCGGACAGGACACCGAAGGCGGTGAGGTCCTCCCGCCATCGTTCACCGGGGAGTCGCCCCTACCCGTCCCCTGGAGCGACCTGGTGACGCAGCTGCCAAACGCGCTCGATGCCGCAGCATCGCCGTCGGGTGCCTACCTGCTGGCGCAGAGGGCCGACTCGCTCATCGTTCTTCCGGTCGCCGGAGGAAGGGTTGGCGCACCACTCGGCCGCATGCACATCGGATATGGCGAAGAGCTCGCGATGATCCGGTGGGCCACGGCGGAGGAGGCACGGGAGTGGAGCGCGACGCTGCCGACGCTCCAGCCGCCGCGAGTGCACGTTCTGCCGGACAGCGGCGCCGAATCGCCATAGGAGGCGAACATGGCCGGGGTGACGAAGCCGCCGCGGGCGCTGGCGAAGCTCCGCAAGATGTGCCTCGCGCTCCCGGAGGCACACGAAGTCGAGGCGTGGGGAGAGCCGACGTTCCGCGTGCGCAACAAGATGTTCGCGATGTACGCGAACGCGTCCAACCATCACGGCGACGGCAGGCATGCCGCCTGGTGCAAGTCTCTCCACGTGAATCAGGAGCTGCTCATTCGATCGGCGCCCGAGCGCTACTTCTCGCCGCCCTACGTGGGACCGAGCGGCTGGGTGGGCGTGTACCTCGACAAGGCATGCGACTGGGACGAGCTCGCCGACATCCTCCGTGAGGCGTATCGCCTCGCGGCCCCGAAAAAGCTCGCTGCGGCGTTAGGCCCGGACTAGTCGCGCACGTACACCGGGATGCGCGTGCGAATCGGGGCCAGTCCCACGCGTCCCAGGGTGAGGATCTCGAGTACGAGATCACGGGACTCCCCGGGAGTGACCTCGACGTCCCACGTCTCCCCGGTACCCATCACGAGGTGTGCGGGACGCGCGCCATCCTGGTGCGGCGGGAGCCGCGCGCCGTCCTTGGCAACCGGGCGCCATCGCTGCAGCACCGTGTCGGCCCACAGGCGGATGACCTTGACGTCGGTTGGAGCGATGGCGATGAACCGCAGGCGGTACGTCGTCCCCCTGCGCAGCTCCAGCGGTGCCGGAGTCGTGTTCCCATTCACGTTCGGCAGGGATTGCGCGAACGGTCCGCTGGTGCTGAGCAACAGCACGCGATCGGTGGTCGTGTCGCGCTGCTCGCCAGGCTCGAGCACGAGCAGCGGAGCGTAGAGCCCGCCCCCCATTTGCGCCAGCTCGTGCTCGTGCGTGTGATACATGAACGTCCCGGCGCGGGGCGGTGTCATGCGCGCGACGAACGAGTCGCCGGGGGCGATCGCAGGCGCGAGACGCTTCGCGATGCCGCTCCATCCGCCCACGCCGTCGAAGTAGCTCTCGAGCTCGATCCCGTGCCAGTGCACGCTCACCGGCTCCCGGGCCCGATTGATCACGGTGATGGCGGCCGGTTCTCCGCGGACGAGCGTGATCGTCGAGCCGGGCAGGCGCAGTGAGTCCGCGGCCGGCTCCCGCTCGCCCTCCTGAAGGACGAAGGCGTAGGCGCTGGCGCTGTCGTACACGTTGGGTCGCTCGTTGACGAACAGTCGCAGGCGCCGTCGAGGCGGATCGGCCGCTGACGCGGGTGCGTTCGGTCGTGGACGGACGTGGATGCCCATCACCAGGCCGGACATGTCGTGCAGCGCGTGCCCCGCCGGGCCGTGGTTCGCCTTCGCCGAGGGGTAGAGCGCGGGGGGACGCGACTTCCCGGAGATGTGCTCGACGAGATGGCAGTGGAAGAGCCAGTTGCCCGCCGTGTGCGGCGACCACGACATCGCCATCGTCGTCCCGCGCGCGAGGAGCTCCGTTACGACGGTCCGCCGCGCGGGTGCCGAATACACCGTGTCGCGCACCACCGTGCCGCGCGCGTCCACTCGATAGTAGAAGCCGTGAAGGTGAAGCGGATGCCCGCGGCGCGTCGTGTTGATGAACCGCCAGTGCAGCGTGTCGCCGACGGTGTACGCGTGACGCTCGGTGTGTGGCCAGGCGAGCCCGTTGAACACCAGCACTTCTTCGCGCCGTTCCACGGGCGTTCCAAAGGGCGTCTCGCGCCCTCGCCAGAGCCCCACCACGAACACGCGGTCTGTCGCCGGCTGCGGAGCGCCGAGCGTGTCGACGATGATCGCGCCGCTCAGTTGGCCGTCGGCGTGTTGTCCGAAGGGGAAGGTGTCGCGAGAGGTCCGCGCCGAGTAGAAGTACGTTCCGGCGAGTCCGGCGCGAATTCGGAACAAGGTGGTCTGACCGGGCGGGACATCGACGCTGTCAGGCTTCTGCGCGGGACGATCGAGCAACCCATAGACGCGTAGCGGCTCGGCGACCGCATTCCGGAGGCTGATGCGAAGCTCGGTCCCGATCGGGACACGGATGAGCGGCCCCGGCACGCGAGGTGACTTTCCCTCCTCCGCAAACGCGTAGATCGGCAGATCGGGGCCGTCCGGGCCTTCGGGGCGCCACACGGCAGGCTGCGCGACCAGACGCAGCGTCAGCACACCGTCCGTCAGCGTGCCGGCGGGAGCCCGGTTGTCGTTAGGGACCACGCGGGGCGGCGTCGCACGGGTGGTCGACGAGATGACGCCGCCGGTCGTCGCCGGCGCCATGAGCGCCACCACGCCCAGCGCAAGGATGTTGGGGGACCGCGGCATCGCCGTTCCCATTGTGCGGAGTGCATATCGTACGCCGAAGAACACGCTGGCACAATGGTGTCTGCGGGGCGGCAGACATATCATCGTCGCATGGACCATTCGAGGGTGGTGCACTGAACCCGCCTCCGCTGTGGCGGTGCGAGCGGTGCGGTCGCGAGTTCGCGAATCGCAACCAGTCGCACGCCTGCGGCCGGCATGATCTCGAGCACCACTTCGCGGGAAAGGCGCCCGAAATCCGCGCGCTCTTCGATGCGGTGGTGGCCGCGATCCGCGATATCGGGCCGGTCGAGATTCTCGCTGAGAAGACGCGAATCGCCTTTCACGTGCGCATGTCATTCGCGCAGGTGACGCCGCGCACGGCATGGCTCGATGGCCACGTCGTCCTCGCGCGGCGCCTGGACAGTCCGCGCTTTCGCAGTGTACAGACGTTCTCACCCCGAAATCACGTACACGTATTCCGCATCGAGAAGCTCATGGACATCGACGCGGAGTTCCGGGCGTGGATGGCCGAGGCATACGCGGTGGGCCAGCAGCAGCACCTCGCCAAGGGGTAAGTGCGTTGGTATTCTCCGGTGGTCGACGAAGGAGGCCCAGGTGGTCGATGCCGGACTGAACGCATGAGCTCGGTCGATTCGAGGCTGGTGGTGCTGGCCGCGCTGCTCGCGTGCTCACCTGCCGGGCGCGAGACGGCCGACACCACGTCGGTCGTGGCCGACACGTCGCGAGATTCGGTGGCGAGAGACACGGCTGCGCCGCAATGGATCGTGCGCGCCGACGGCATTGGCCCACTGCGCGTCGGCATTCCGCTGTCGGCGGCATCGCGCACGTTAGGCGAGGAGCTTCGAGTGACCCAGGCGGGGTGCGACCACGTGAATCCGGCGACGATGCCGGACGGCATCCTCCTGATGGTGATCGACGACACCATCGCGCGCGTGGAGATCGACTCGGCGGGGATTCGCACCACCGAAGGGGCACAAGTGGGTGACAGCGAATCGCGCGTGCTCGAGCTGTACGGCGCGCGCGCGCGCATCGAGCCGCACGAGTACACCTACCCCGACGGCCACTACGTCGTCGTCACGCCCCCCGGGGACACGCTGCACCGCATCATCTTCGAGACGTTCAGGGGACGGGTGACGACCTATCGGGCCGGCCGGGTACCGGCGGTGCAGCTGGTGGAGGGGTGCTCGTGACGAATGAGGAGTGAGCAGTGAGGAAGCGATGGAATAGCCTGTGCCCGATCGAATTCCTCACTGCTCAGCCCTCGTTCCTCAGTGAGCACTACGGGAGCACTGGAGGATAGATGACGACATCGACGGTGCACTGCTTCGTCTTCGATACCCTCGCCGACTGGGAGTACGGCTTTGCCGTCGCCGGCATCAACAACACCCAGTTCCACCGGCTGCCTAACCAGTGGCGAGTACGAACGGTGGCGTCGCGCCGCGGGGCGATCGTCACCACAGGCGGCGTGCGGATCGTCCCCGACCTCACGCTCGGGGAGCTTTCGCCGTCGGCGAGTCGTCTGCTCATCCTGCCCGGCGGCGATACGTGGGACGAGGGCGGCAATCGGGACGCGGTCGAGAAGGCGCGGGAGTTTCTCGCGAGCGGCGTACCAGTGGCCGCGATCTGTGGCGCGACCGCCGGCCTCGCGCGCGGCGGGCTGCTCGATGCAGTCCGCCACACCAGCAATGCCCGCGAGTACATCGCGGCCACCGGGTATCGCGGAGGCGGCCTCTATCAGGAGGAACCGGCAGTCACCGACGGCGACGTCATTACCGCCGCGTCGATGGCGCCCCTCGAGTTCGCGTACCACATCTACCGGCGGCTCGACCTCTACGCGCCCGACGTCCTCGAGGCGTGGTACGGGCTCTTCTCGACCCGCAAGCCGGAATACTTCGCGGAGCTGATGCGTGCGGCCGAAGCGCTGGAACGGCGCTGACGATATGAGGGCGCTGGAAACGCGCTAAGGGGGCTGGAGTAGCGCTGGGAGCCCGGGCGCCTCCCTAAGCGCTTTTCCAGCGCCCTTAGCGCTTTTCCGGAGCTTCCGTATCTTCCCTCCCATGTCCGACACCGAGCGCGCGAAGATGCTGCGGGGCGAGCTGTATCTCGCGTCCGACCCCGTGCTCGCCGGCGCGCGACAGCGGGCGCGACTGCTCTGGATGAAGCTCAACGCGTCGTCCCCGGAGCACGCGGCGGACCGGATCGCTATTCTGGTCGACCTGCTCGGCGCGATTGGGCCGGGGGCGTGGATCGAGCCGCCGTTCTATTGCGACTATGGAACGCAGATCGAGCTCGGGGAGGACGTCTTCATCAACTTCGCGTGCGTCATGCTCGACCCCGCGCCTATCCGCATCGGAGCGCAAACGCAACTGGGGCCCTGCGTTCAGCTCTACACGGCCGACCACCCTCGTGAGGCGAGCGCCCGGGTCGCCGGGCCGGAGCTCGCCCAGCCCATTACCATCGGCAAGCGCGTGTGGATCGGCGGAGGCGCCATCGTGCTTCCCGGCGTCACCATCGGCGACGATACGACGATCGGCGCCGGAAGCGTCGTGTCGCGAGACGTCCCCTCCGGTGTGATTGCGGCCGGCAATCCCTGCAAGGTGATTCGCACGCTGGAATAAGGACGGGGGCCAGCGCCCCAGCGCTCTTCCAGCGCCCTCAGCGCTTTTCCAGCACCTCAGCCTCGTCGTTCGTGCGGCGTCAACAGCGTCTCCAGGTCGCTCCGCACCCACGCCTCCGCCTTGCCCTTTCGATGAATCGCCCATCCGATGAGGGAGCCGGCCGCGACTGCCTCGACCGCTCGCGCGAGGCGCTTCGTGTCGCACGGAGCGAGCTCACCGGCCTCGACGGCATCATCGAGCAACGCCGCATAGCCGCGCTGGGTCGCGCGGGAGCTCATGAGGATGTGATGGTGGAAATCCGGGTCGCTGAGATCGATCTGGAGATAGGCGATGGAATTCGCCAGTTCCTCCGGCGTTACGCTGAAGCGCGCCATCTGCGTGGCGGCGTCGAACAAGGCCTCGAGCGGAGACGAGTGCACCTGACGCACCATGTCGAAGCACGCGTCCATACTGGCCGCCGACTGCGCCGACAGGGCGAGCAGCAGCCCCCGCTTCGAGCCGAACCGCTGCACCAGCGTCGCCGGGGCCAGCCCTACCTCGCGCGCCACCTCCGCCAGCGTGAAACGCGTGGGAGGAACCTTCGACATCGCGCGGGCGGTCGCGGCGAGGATGTCGTCGTCGGTGACGGTGCGAGGGCGTGGGCTCACCCTTGACGGATAATGAATGGCCATTCATAATGCCAGGGGTAAGTGAATGACCATTCATGAATGCCAGCGCAGGAGGTCCTGATGAGCGCCCGCGCCACCCAACGCCGACAGACATCCGACAAACCGCTCACCGGTCGCGTTGCCGTCGTCGCCGGCGCCACCCGCGGCGCCGGCCGCGGCATCGCCCGCGCGCTCGGCGAAGCGGGAGCGATCGTCTACTGCACCGGGCGCAGCGTACGCGGCGAGCCGTCGCCATACGGCCGGCCCGAGACGATCGACGAGACCGCCGAGATGATCGTGGGCGCCGGGGGAACGGCGATCGCGGTGCGGGTCGATCACACCGAGGAACCGCAGGTCGAGGCACTGTTCGCGCGCGTGCAGCGCGAGCACAAGCGACTCGACATCCTGGTCAACAGCGTCGCCGGCGAGGATCCACGGATGGACAGCTGGGCGTCGTTCTGGAAATCCGACCTCTCCTACCTCACGGAAGGACTGCGCCAGGCGGTGGTGTCGCACCTGATCACGGCGAAGCACGCCGTGCCGCTGATGATCAAGAAGCGACGCGGGCTCATCGTCGAGGTAACGGAGGGGGATTCTCTCATCAGCGGTAGCGGCAACATCATGCGCGACCTCGCCAAGAGCGGACACAAGTCACTGGCCGTCAGCTTCGCCGAGGCGCTGCGCTCCCACGGCATCGCGGCGGTGGCGGTCACTCCCGGCTTTCTGCGATCCGAGATGATGCTCCAGCATTTCGGCGTCACCGAGGCGACGTGGCGGAAGGCGGGAAAGAAGGACCCGCACTTTCTCCACTCCGAGTCTCCGCTGTTCGTCGGGCGCGCCGTCGCGGCTCTCGCACAGGACCCCGAGGTCATGGCGCGATCGGGTGACATCTACAGCTCGTGGGAGCTCGCGCGCGACTACGGGTTCACCGATGCGGACGGGAGCCGTCCCGATTGGGGTGAGCACCTCGCGGCGGTCGTCGTGCCCGAGATGGCCTGGGTGCGGGCTGGCCTGGAGCGCCACCTTCACCAGCTCGAGCGACACCTGCGCCGGACGCGGCGATACCTCGGCGAGTCGGACGATCGACACTCGGCGGAGACACGCGCGACGGCGGGGGTGTCGTGAGCGACGAGCGCCTGACGAGCCCGGGTGTCTGGTTCCCACCGCCGACGCTGTTCGTGGTGGGCTTTCTGATCGGCCTCACCCTGGATCGCTGGGTGATCCGCTTGCGTCTCGATGACGTCAGCCGCTCCGTGCTGGTCGTGGGCGGATGGCTGCTCATCGCGCTGGGCCTGGTGATTCTGCTGTGGGCGATGTTGACCTTCCTCCGGGCGCGCACGGCGATTCTTCCGTCGCGCCCCGCGCGCTCGATCGTCGCAACCGGCCCGTACCGCTTCACACGCAACCCGATGTACGTCGCGATGTCGGCGATCTACACCGGGCTGGCGCTCCTCATGGGCGTCGGCTGGCCTCTCGTGCTGCTGCCGATCGTTCTCCTGTCGCTGGCCGCGCTCGTGATCCGTCGCGAGGAGCGCTACCTCGGCGACGCGTTCGGAGAGGAGTATGCCGCCTATCGAGCGCGCGTGCGTCGGTGGCTCTGACGTGCAGGGGGTCGCGGGGTCGAGGGATCGGGGGATCAAGGGCGGCGCGTCGGGAGGCGATGAGATCCCGACTGGTTGACGGATCGAACGCAGCTGGCGACGTTAGGTAGTCGTTTCCCAACCTCGATGACTCGGTTTTCGCCTGTGCGACGCCGGTTCGCGCTCGCCCTGCTCCTCCTCGGCTCTCTGACGACCGCGTGTGGTGACGGAATCCTGCTTCCGGGCACCGTCGCTGGGTACTACCGTCTCGTCACGATCAATGGCCGACCCCTGCCCTACATCTCCTCGCCGAGTCAGGGGACGCCGGTGCAAGTGTGGCGCGGAGATCTCGTGCTCCGCCCAAACGGCACCTATCTGTTGGGGTTCGGCGGAAACCGCGCCCTGGGGTTCGTGGCCGAGGGCACGTACCGCGTTTCGGGGCGCGAGCTGTTCCTGCGTTTGAACGGCGCGCCGGGTACTGGCGATGACGCGGGGCAGATATCGGGGGACTCGATTTCGCTCGCGGGCCAGGACTTCTCGGGTCAGCCGTTCACCCTGATCTACCGTCGGGCGCGGCTTGGCCCGAGCGCCGTCGCGTCCGCACGCTACCGCCTCAGCTCGATCAATGGACGAGCCGCGGAGCCGCTCGTCGTGTACGACACGACGATTGGCGATACGCGTTTCGTCGCGACCGTACTCTTCGACACGGTGACGTTCAGCGACGGCGTGTTCTTCCGGCGGCATCGCTCGGAGTCTGCCATCGCGTACATCGGGGGGCAGCCGAGTGTCGCCTCCGCTGAGGAATGGACGACCTGGGGTGCTTACGAATCCGGCCCAGGGTGGGTCGCCCTCCTCCACTACAGTCCGCCGTCGTTATCAATCCCAGGGCGTGACTCGCTCTCGGTCGCGGGCGATACCCTGGTTCGCCGGACGCCGCTGATCACCGGACCGCTCGAGGAGAGGTACACGAACTAAGGGCTCGGGGGATCGAGGGATCAGGGGCTCGAGGGCGGCAGTCGAGGGATCTCGCCAAGCGCCCTCGATCCCCTGATCCCTTGATCCCCCGATCCCTGCCTCACCTCTTCACGTACCTCCCGTCGAACGCCACCGCCCACGTCTTCCCGCCGTCGGTCGACGTCTCCCACAGCTGTCGCACTGCGGCTGGCGTGCCGCCGAGCGGGGTCCATCGAATTCGGTGAAGCGTCTTCGTGCCATCGGCGCCGGTAGTCGTTCCGGAGAGCTCCATCGCGCCATCGCGCAGGCCGCCGGCGAGGAACAGCACCATCCCGTCGCTGCCGACCCACGTCTGGTGCCACTGCCCCGTGGCCGCGTCGAACGCGTTGAGGCTGGTGCCCGTCCCGCCACCCGCCCCCTTCCACTCCTCTCGTAACGCGCACCCACCGTCGATGGACTGGATGTGATTGACCCCCGCCGGCCGCCCATTCGGCAGCGTCACATTCCACTCGCCCAACCAGAAGTCGAATTGTCGGTGCTCGGCGCGGGTGCAGGCCGGCGGCCGCGTCTGCGCGTCGAGGGGCGCAGCGGCGAGGGCAAGGAGAATCGCGATCGTCGACAATGCAGGGCTCATGGGGACTCCGTCGTGAAAGGGGGTCGAGGGATCAAGGGATCAAGGGATCGAGGGCGCGCAGCGAGATCCACAGCTGCGCCCTCGAGCCCCCGACCCCGCGACCCCGCGATCCCGGCGTCATCGCTCAACCCTCGCCACCCGCGCCGGCACGCCCGGGCTCGCGCCGTACGCCGCCCACACCGCCCCGGTGCGAGGGTCGATGTCGAGGTGCCTCACGAGCGCACCGCGCGTCGGAAGGTCGTACGTCGTGAACTGGGCCGTTCGCGGATCGAAGCGGAACAGGGCATCCGCGGCGCCGGTCCCGATCCACAGGTCGCCGCGCTGACGATCGACCCGCACGACGTAGGGCGCGGCGTTCCGCACCGGCAGATCCCATTGCGTGAACCGGCCCGTGGCCGGGTCGAGTCGCGTGAGCTTCCCACCCGCATACTCGGGAATCCACAGCATTCCCGCCGCGTCGATGTCGAATCGCCGCGGGCCCGAGTGTGGCGTGGGCATGTCGAACGTACGGAACGTGTTCGCCGCCGGATCGTGCCTCACGAGCCGGTTGCCGCCGAGCTCGGAGATCCACACCGCGCCATCGGGGGCGATGCGCAGCTCGTACGGGATGGGACCGCCGGCGACCTTCGCCAGCACCGGATGCGGCGGCACGTCACGCAGCGTGATCGACCCAGCGGTGGGATCGAGAAACCCGATCTGCTCCGGATCGCGGGTGAAGTGGCCGTTGAACCAGACGCGACCCGCGGGATCGACGCCGATGCTGTGCGGATACATTCCGATGTCGTGCATGGTCCACGCGCCGAGGATTGGATCGCGCCGGGCGATGCGCCGGGGGCCGCCGAGCAGCACCCACCAGGCGCCGCGACCGTCGATCACGATGGCACGCGGACTCGCCCGATCGGCCGGGATGGCGACCGTCTCCATCGCGCCGCTGGCGGGATCGAGCCGGTACATCGTGTGAGAGAACATCCCGGTGATGACGACCTTGCCGTCGGCGTCGACGGCGACGTCATGCGGAAGGTCCTGCGCCATCGGCATCAGGTACTCGCGCACGCTCGGGGTCGCGCGCGGTGGCGCGGGCGCGATCGTCGCCAGCGACGAGTCGGTAATCCATCGCGCGAGCCACTCGGCCGTCGACGCCGGCTCCCGGGCGGCGGCGATGACGGGAAAGCCGGACGTCGCGCCGGCGTAGCTCAGCATGCGGTGTGCGGCCGAGTCCCACTGCGCGCGTGTGCGCGCGCGGCCGCCGGGCGCGGCGGTGCGCGCGTCGAAGGTGTGGCAGCCGGTGCAGTCGAGGATGAATCGCCGTTTCTCCTCACCTTCGGGGAGCAAATCGAGGAGCTGCGCTGCCCGGGCAACGCCAAGGTCGGCGGCGGTTGGCGTGGGGGCGCTCTGGCCCGCCGCCGCGGATGCGAGGAGGACCGCGGGGAACGCGAAACGCGAGAGACGGAACGGGTTCATCTGCCGCGAGGTTGCAAGTGGACGGGGGGCGCGCGATAGTATCGGCGCCACCACCATCGCCGGCCAGAGTTCGCGGCCCGCACACTCGTAAGAATTCCGTACGTTCTCGCCATGAGATTTCACGCCATCGTCCTCCGAGTCGCGCCGCTCGTCCTTCTCCCCGCGGCATCGCGTGCCCAATCGCAGCCACCCGCCGATCTGATCGTCACCAACGCGCGCATCTACACCGTCGACGAGCGCCGGCCATTCGGCGAAGCGATGGCGATCGCCGGCGGCCGTGTGCGCTTCGTCGGCTCCGAGCGCGGCGCGGCCGCGCTCAAGGGCCCGCGAACGCGCGTCATCGATCTCGACGGCCGGACGGTGATCCCCGGGATGGTCGACGCGCATGCGCACCTGCTCGGCCTCGGCATGGCACTGCGCACGGTCGATCTCACCGGGACGAAGTCGTACGACGAGGTGATCGCGCGCGTCGCGGCACGCGCGCGTGACGTGCCGGCCGGTACCTGGATTCTCGGTCGCGGCTGGGACCAGAACGACTGGGGAGACACGCGCTTCCCCTCGCACGAGGCGCTCTCACGCGCGGTACCGCAGCATCCCGTGTATCTCACGCGCGTCGACGGCCATGCCGCACTGGTGAACGCGCGCGCGATGGCGGCGGCGAACCTCGCCGCGACCGCGACCGATCCGGCGGGCGGACGCATCGAGCGCATGACCAACGGGGCGCCCTCGGGGGTGCTCGTCGACCGGGCAATGGGACTCGTGGGCCGCGCCATTCCACCGGCGCCACGCGACGAAGTGCGGGCAGCGATTCTCGCGGCGGTGAAGGAGGCGAATCGCTGGGGACTGACCGGCATTCACGACGCCGGCGTCGGCCGCGCGACGATCGACGTCTACGAGGAGCTGGCGAAGGAAGGACGCTACGATCTTCGCAACTACGTGATGATCGCCAGCGACGACGCGAACCTCGATCATTATCTCAAGCGCGGTCCGCAGAGCGCTCTGTACGAGGGACGCGTGTGGATCCGCGCGATCAAGATCAGTGCCGACGGGGCGCTCGGGTCGCGCGGGGCCGCGCTGCTCGAGCCGTACAGCGATTCGCCCGAGCATTCCGGGCTGATCACGACGCCGCGCGAGCGCATCGAGCAGGTGGCGGTGCGCGCGCTTCGCTCCGGCTTTCAGCTCAACGTGCACG
>DATBIU010000095.1:0-3208 GCA_036556765.1 Gemmatimonadaceae bacterium
AAGGCGGTCGCCACGCGCGGACCGCCGTTCCCATCGCTGACGATGTCGTCGAGCGACTCGATCCCGCTTTCCTCGCGCGCGGCAACGACCAGGCGACACCGGCCGAACTCAAGATCGAGTACCGACTCGAGCTCCCGCTCCGATTCGCGCACCAGGTCCCACCCCGTGACGCCGGCGTCGGCCGCGCCATCGGCCACGAATTCCGGAATGTCCTGGGCGCGTACGAAGATCGCCTCGAAGTCGCCGCCGAGCGAGGCGACGAGTGCGCGGTCGCCCGCGGCCCGTAACTCGAGCCCGGCGTCGGCGAAGAGCGTCCGGACGTCCTCCGTCAACCGTCCTTTGTTAGGCAGCGCGATCCGCAGTCTGCCTGTTGTCCGTCGTTCCATCGGTCGAACGCCTTGTTGCGGCGAGGTGCAGGGATGAAAAAAGGCCCGTCCGGAAGGGACGGGCCGCGGCGCCAGCGCGCTCGGGAACCGCTTACACGGTCATCCGCATGCGCGCGTTGCCCCGACCCGTCGGGCCGTGACCGTGATGCGCGCGATGATGCAGGCGAATGTTCGTGCTCACGGGAGTCAACCTATGACGAGGGCATTCCTGCGTCAAGGAACCAGGAGCCGGCAGCGTTGACCCCGCTTCCGGCGGGCCGATTCTGCGCCCAGATTCGCGCGTGCCCGAGTTACCAACCTACACCGCTACCCGGTACCTGCAGCCGTTGCGTGAAGGCGGCTCGCTCCCGGCCGTCGTCGATACCGACGCCGGAGGGTTGTTCGTGGTGAAGTTCCGCGGAGCGGGCCAGGGGGCGAAGGCGCTCATCGCCGAGCTCATCGCCGGTATGCTGGCGCGCGCACTCGGGCTGCCGGTGCCGAATCTGGCACTCATCGAGGTCCCTGTGCCCTTTGGGCGAAGCGAGCCCGACCCCGAGATTCAGGATGTGCTGCGCGCGAGCCATGGCACCAACGTCGGCCTGCGGTATCTGGATGGCGCGTTCAACTACGACAACTCCGCCGCCGGCGAGCTCGTCACCGCCGACTTCGCGACGCGCCTCGTGTGGTTCGACGCGTTCATCACGAATCCCGATCGGACGCACCGCAATCCGAACGTGCTCATCTGGGAGCGCCGACCCTGGCTCATCGATCATGGCGCCGCCCTCTACGCGCACCACGACTGGGCGAGCGTGGACGACGCGCGCGTCCATACCCCGTTCACCCGCATCCGCGAGCACGTGCTCCTGGCGCGAAGCGCCAATCTCGAAGCGATCGACACGGAGCTCGGCACGACGCTCTCCGACCAATGCATCACCGACGTCCTGGCGAAGGTCCCGGACGCGCTGCTCCTCGACCGAACCCGTGGGGAGGAGTTCGCCTCCGGCGACGCGGCGCGCGCGCGGTACTGGGACTATCTCACGCGCCGGCGAGATGGGCCGCGCACGTTCGTGACCGAAGCGGTGCGAGCACGCACCCAGCTGCGCGACCTCCCTCTGCACCGTCTGTCGGCACGCCGATGATCGCTCGCCTCCGCTCGGTGTCCTACGACTTCGCCGTCCTGCGCGCGGTTCCCCATCCGCACATCGGCGCGTTCGTTCCGGTCGGTGTCGTGCTGCATGCGCGCACCGTCGATTACCTCGGCATGCGGGCGATCACCGACATCGATGAGCTGCGAGCTCAGGTCCCCGAGGTGGACGCGGAGCTCCTGTCGCGCTATCTGCGATCGGTGCGCGCAATCTGTGAGGGCGATGAGTCGGCCGGTCCGGTAGCCCTCACGCCGCCCTCCGAGCGATTCCACTGGCTCACCGCCCCACGCTCGGACGTGATCCAGGCTTCGCCGATTCACGAAGGGGTGTGCTTCGACCCTGAACGAGAGCTGGATGCGCTGTTCAGGACGTACGTGCATCGCGCAGTGCGGTGACCGCCTGCGGAGGTGCTCCAGGCGAACTGCCTTCCCTCGAGCACCTCGAGCACCTCGAGCACCTCGAGCACCTCGAGCACCTCGAGCACCTCGAGAACCTACCGCAGGTAAAGCACCCCGCTCGTAAAGTCGAACACCGCGCTTCGCTCGGCCAGCAGGTCCGCGCCGATCACGCCATCCGCCACCTCGATTCCCTCGTCGCGCAAGCTCTGATTCACGTGCGACAGATCGAGCACCATCACCGCGAGTGAGTCGAGACGCAGCGCTCCCAGGCGCACATCGTCGAGGCGCGCGCTCAACGCGCGCTGGGCAGGTGCGCCCAATCCGGAGATGCGCGTGCGGCTTCGGCGAAGGGGAATGCCGAGTCGGAGGGCGCTGGCGTTGTCGAGAAGGCTCATCGATGCGCCGGAATCGATGATGAGCGACAGCCGCTGACCCTCGACCTGCGCGGTTGCCTGGTAGTGCCCGGATCGCAGCCGCCTCGTCGGGATGCCGACGTACCCTCGATCGCGAAGCATGGAGTTGATGGCGGATGACGGGGTCTCGCGCGGCGAGCGCACGGGCACGCTTCGCGGGGCGCCCGTACACCCCAACGCAAGAGCCGCCACGCACGTCGTGACATGAAGGGCCGACCGGAGATGTCGCATTGGGCCTCGGCGCGGGATGGGGTCTCATGTTACGACACCCGCGCGTCCTCGCGTGTTGCGCCCTTAGTCAAAACTTGACGATTGCCGGCGTTGCTTCCCGGCCGCGAACGCAAGCCCGGATCGCGTCTACGTTTGCGTTCGAACTCCGGACGTCATGCGCGCGCCGAGGGGGCCGCCCCGCCCTGGCGGAGATGATCGGCGAGCTCATCGGGGAGATCACTGGCGAGAATCGCGTGCGCCGCCGATTCCACGTCGTACTCCACCCTCACGATCTCGGCCGCCACCTCGCTCGCCGTGACGGTCAGGAGCACGTAGCTCGCCCGCGGGTCGCCATCCTTGGGCCGACCGACGGAGCCGGTATTCACGTAGTGAACGCCGTTGACCTCCCGGTGCCAGGGCACGTGCGTGTGCCCGAAGCACACGACATCGCCGGCGCGCGCGCCGAGCGAGGCGCCCATCTTCCCGAGAAAGGCATCTGATCGATCGGCGTGCACGTACACCGTGTTGAGCGTCTGATTCCCGTGGACCAGCATCATCGTCGGCCCCGCGACGTGCCCGCCGTTTGGACGAATGTCGATGCGAAAGGGAAGCCCTCCAAGAAACGCCTTCGTGCGAGCCGAGGCGTGCTCGCGTGTCCACGCATAGGAGAGGTGCGA
>DATBIU010000096.1:0-21613 GCA_036556765.1 Gemmatimonadaceae bacterium
GTCGAGCACCTCGAGCACCTCGAGCACCTCGAGCACCTCGAGCACCTCGAGCACCTCGTAGTCCATGGCCGATTCCCGCCGCGCCGACCGCGTCGCTGAAGCGATCCGTGAGGAAGTCGCGACCTTTCTCGCCGATGGCGCGAAGGACCCGCGGATCGTTGGCCTGGTGACGGTCACCGGCGTCGATGTGACGCAGGATCTCCGTCACGCGAAGATCTTCGTCAGCGTGCTCGGCTCCGACGTCGAAAAGCGGTCGACGCTCGAAGGGCTCCAGAGTGCGGCGGCCCACCTGCGCTCGCGCCTCGGCCGCGCACTCCGGCTCCGCTTCGCCCCCGAGCTTGCGTTCCACGCCGATGCGAGCGTCGCGCACGCCGCGCGCATCGAGACCCTCCTCGAGCAGATTCGCGATGGCCGCGTCCCCGCCGACGAGGAGCCCCTCGACTGAGGGGCTCCTGCTCGTCGACAAGCCGGCCGGCATGACCTCGCACGACGTCGTCGCCATCGCCCGTCGGGCGTTAGGCGAGCGGCGCATCGGGCACGCGGGGACCCTCGATCCGTTCGCGACCGGACTGCTCGTCCTGCTCGTGGGCCGCGCGACGCGCCTCCTGCCGTACCTCGATGGCGAGCCAAAGGTCTACGCGGCTCGCATCCAGTTCGGCACCGAGACGGACACCGATGACGCGACCGGGAAGGTCGTGCGCGAAGCCCGGCCCCCCATCCGCGCCGACGTGGATCGGGCGATCAGCGCACTCACCGGGGCGATCGACCAGGAGCCGCCGGCGTACTCGGCGAAGCAGGTGGGCGGTCAGCGCGCGTACGACGCGGCGCGGCGGGGCGCCCCGGTGAAGCTGCCGCCCGTGCGCGTGAGGGTGCACTCGTGGGAGGTCAAGGCGCGCACCGGCGACACGATCGACGTCGTCATCACCTGCTCCGGAGGCACCTACGTGCGCGCGTTGGCGCGCGATCTCGGGCGTCAGGCGGGAAGCTCGGCGCACCTGGCCACCCTCCGGCGCACGCGAAGCGGCCCCTTCTACGTCGCGGACGCCTGCTCGTTGGACGCGCTGCGCGGCGGGCGGTGCTCGCCGATGCCCCCGCTCCGCGCGTTGAGCACGCTCGCGGTCGAGCAGCTCGACCTGGCTGCCGCCGATCGCGCAGCCCGGGGGAATCTCGTCGACGCGACGGTGGATGGTGATCGCGCCGCACTCGTCGGGCCTAACGGGGAGCTGGTGGCGGTCGCCGAACGCAGCGGCACGAGCTGGCAGCCGCGGACGGTATTGCGCGATGCGTGACCGGTTCCTGGCCTGGGAGGACTCGGGGCTTCCCCCCGATACGCAGGGCACGGTCGTGACGGTCGGGACGTTCGACGGAATTCATCGCGGCCATCTCGACATCCTGCGAACGGTGGCGGCGCGCGCCGATGCCTCGGGGATGCGGTCGGTGCTCGTGACGTTCGATCCACACCCGCTCGAGGTGGTGAACCCGCCCGCCGCCCCCCCGCTCCTCACCGTGGGCATCGAGAAGAGCGAGATCGTCGCGGAGAGCGGCGTCGCCTTCCTGGCCGTGCTGCCGTTCGATCGGCAGCTCGCCGCGTTCGGTGCGGAAGAGTTCGTGGACCAGGTGCTGCGCGAGCGCTTTCGAATGACCGAGCTCGTGATCGGATACGATCACGGGTTCGGGCGCGGGCGCGAGGGGAACGTGGAAACGCTTCGTGCGCTGGGGCGCGAGCGCGGCTTTCTCGTGCACGTGATCGCGCCGGTATCGGTGGCTGACGGTGGCGCCCCCCGTCCCGCGTCGTCCACGCTCATTCGGCGCGCCGTTGCGGGCGGCGACCTCGAGACTGCGGCGCGCGAGCTCGGTCGCCGGTACTCCGTGATTGGAACCGTGGGCGGCGGGGACCGGCGCGGCCGCACCATCGGCTATCCCACGATCAATCTCGGGTCCCCGCACCCGAGGAAGCTTTTGCCCCCCGAAGGGGTATATGCGGTCCTCGTCCACACACCGCGGGGCGCGTTCGGAGGCATGATGAACCTCGGCTCGCGCCCCACGTTTGGGGACGCTACCGTCACGCTGGAGGCGCATCTGTTCGACGCGGACCTCGCGTTGTACGGCGCCACCGTCAAGGTGGAGTTCGTCGCACGCCTGCGCGACGTTCGTCGCTTTCCCTCGCCCGAGGCCCTCGTCGCGCAGCTGCGCACCGACGAGGTGCGGGCCCGCCGTGCGTTGACTCGCGTTGCGGCGGGGCATTAACCTTCAGGACTCTCCGCGCTCACATTACCTCTCTTCAGTAGCGCATGTCGAACATCAAATACCGCGTGGCGATCATCGCCGCGTTGACGCTGGCATCGATCTGGGCGCTCTGGCCGCGCACGATCACCGTGCGCGAGCGCAACCCGGACACGGGTGCCGCCGAGTATCGCGAGGTCAAGCGCATTCCGCTCAAGCTCGGGCTCGACCTGCAGGGCGGCATGCACCTGGCGCTCGAGGTCGATGAATCAAAGGGGGCCGTCGCCGACAAGTCCGATGCGCTCAATCGCGCGCTCACGGTCGTGCGCAACCGCATCGATCAGTTCGGGGTCGCCGAACCTGTGGTGCAGCGCGTGGGCGAAGAGCGCATCACCGTGGAGCTTCCCGGCATTGACGATCCCGAGCGGGCCGAGGCGCTGATCAAGACATCGGCGTTCCTGACGTTTCAGATCGTGGACAAGGCCAACTCACTCGAGCGCGCGTTGCCGCGCATTGACGCGACCTTGAAGGCGCGCGGCGTCGACGCCGCTGGAACGCGCCCGGCGAGGAGTGACACCGCACGTCCCGGCGGTCTCGCCGATCTGCTCACGCCGAGCGGGGACAGCGGGGCCCGCGTCGCGCAGGATTCCGCGGCTGCCGATACCGGCCTCATCCCCGGCGCACGTGACGGGGCGTTTTCGCGCCTGCTCCAGCCGGGGGGTATGCCCGGCGAGTACTTCGTGTCGTTCTCCGATACGGGCGCCGCGGCCCGGTATCTCGCCATGCCCGAGGTGCAGGCGCTCATGCCTCCCGGGCGCGTCGTCCGATGGGGGGCGCTCGACGACAACGCGCGACGGTCCGGCTTTCGCCCGCTCTATGTGCTGGAGTCACGCGCGATCATCCGCGGGGACCAGCACCTCAAGGACGCGCGGCCGAATACCGATCCCATCGAAGGGAATCTCGTGCTGTTCGAGCTGACGAATGAGGGCGGCCGTCGGTTCGGCGCCGAAACCGGAAAGCACATTGGGGACAACCTGGCGATCGTGCTCGACGACGTCGTCATGGGCACGCCACCCGTGATCCAGGACGTCATTCGCACGCGCGGTCAGATTACCATGCGCGGCAAGCCCCTCCAGGAAGCGCAGGACCTGGCGCTCGTGCTGCGCGCGGGATCGCTCCCCGTTCCGTTGCGCATCATGGAAGTCCGCAGCCTCGGGGCGAGTCTCGGCGAAGATGCGATCGATCAGGGTAAGCGCGCCGGCATCCTCGGCATCGTCCTCGTGATCGCGATCATGGTCGTGTACTACCGGTTCTCGGGCGTGATGGCCGTCGCCGGACTTTTCCTGTACGTCCTGATCACGCTCGCCATTCTCGCCGGCTTCGATGCGGTGCTCACGCTGCCGGGCCTCGCCGGGTTCGTTCTCTCGATCGGCATGGCAGTGGACGCGAACTTCCTGATCTTCGAGCGAACCCGTGAAGAGCTCGCCCGCGGCAAGACGGTGCGCACCGCGATCAACGAGGGCTTCGATCACGCCTTGAGCGCGATCATCGACACGCACGCGACCACGGCGTTGACGGCGCTGATTCTGTACCAGATCGGCACCGGGCCGGTGCGCGGGTTCGCGGTGACGCTGATCGCGGGCATCGCGGCGTCGCTGTTCACCGCCGTCTTCTTCGTGCGCACGCTCTTCCTCATCTGGCTCAACCGCTCGCGCGGCGCCCAAACCCTGAGCATCTGATGCTGCGCATCCTGCACGATACGAAGGTCGACTTCATCCGCCTGTGGCGATGGAGCACCGCGATCACGGCCCTGTTCATCGTTCCGGGCCTCATCCTCATCCTGGTCTCCGGTTTCCGCTATAGCATCGAGTTCACGGGCGGCACCTTGATGCAGCTCGAGTTCGTGACGGCGCCCGACGTCGGCGACGTCCGGTCGACGCTGTCGGACGCCGGCGTGTCGGGCGCGGAAATTCAGACGTTCGGATCGCCGCGCGAGCTGGTGGTCCGGGCGCAAGACGAGCAGCACGTCGCCCAGCAGTCGGTGGGCGCGGAGTCGATCGCGCAACGCATTCGGACGGCACTGGATGCGCGATACGGCGCGAACGCCTATCGAGTGGTGCGCACGGAAGGGGTGGGACCGCGCGTCGGGGCGGAGCTCCGGCAGCAGGCGCTGCTGGCGATCGTCCTCTCGTTCCTGGCCACCCTCATCTATCTGGCGTGGCGGTTCGAATGGCGGTTCGGCGTGGCGGCGATCATCGCCACCATCCACGACATCCTCGCCACGCTGGCGTTCATGAAGTACATGAACCTCGAGGTCTCGCTCTTCGTCGTCGGCGCGGTGCTCACCGTCATCGGCTACTCGCTCAACGACACCGTCGTCGTGTTCGACCGCGTGCGCGAGAACCTCAAGCTGCAGCGCCGCATGTCGCTCTACGACATTCTCAACCTGTCGGTAAACGAAACGCTGCCGCGAACCGTCATGACGGGATCGACCACGTTGGCGACCCTGCTGGCCCTGCTCATCTTCGGCGGCGAGGTCATTCGCCCGTTTGCGTGGGTCCTCACCTACGGCATTCTCGTCGGCACGTTCAGCTCGATCTTCGTCGCCGGCCCGGTGCTGTTGTGGATCGAGCGGAAGTGGCCGCGGGCCGCCGGAGAGAAGGGAGGCGTCGCCCGCAGCCAGCTCGATACCCCCAGCGAATCGAAGCGACGGAACGCGGAGCCGGTCGGAAGTCGCTGAGCGGCGGCCCGCACGGTCGTTTCACCGTGGGTGACGATCGAGGTGCCGCGTGATCGATAGTCATGCCCACCTCGCTGACGCGGCGTTCGACGGCGATCGCGATGCAGTGGTGGAGCGCGCACGCGCGGCCGGTGTGCGCGGAATCGTCTGCATCGGCGAGTCCCTCGCCGCCGCGGCGCGGGCGCGCGACATCGCCGCCAGCGCGCCGGGACTCGTCTGGTGGACAGCCGGTGTGCACCCGCATGACGCGGTCTCGTTCGATGCCGGCCGCGACCTCGCGGCGATTCGCTCGCATGTCGAGGCGGGGGCGGTCGCCGTCGGCGAGTGCGGGCTCGACTATCACTACGACCACTCCCCGCGCGACCGGCAGCGCATCGCCTTCTCCGAGCAAATCGCGCTGGCGCGAGCGCTTCATCGCCCCGTGGTCGTGCACACGCGGGAGGCCGAGGCCGACACGCGCGCCCTCGTGAGTGAGGGGGGGCGGAACGGCGTGATCGGGGTGATGCACTGTTACACGGGCTCGCACGCGCTGGCGCGCGCTGCACTCGACGCCGGCTGGTTCATCTCGTTCAGCGGCATCATCACGTTCAAGCGGTGGACCGATGATGACCTGCTCCGGCTCGTCCCGGACGACCGTCTGCTGGTCGAGACGGACGCGCCCTACCTCGCGCCCGTCCCGCATCGCGGCAAGCGCAACGAGCCAGCCCACCTTCCACGGACGATCGCCCGCCTCGCCGCCGCCCGCGCCTCGACGGCGGACCGCGTCGCAGCGTTGACGGCCAAGAATGCCCGGGACGCGTTTGGCCTGTCGTGAGACGTGCTCGAGGTGCTCGGGTGATCAACCCCTCGGGCACCTCGAGCACCTCGAGCACCTCGAGCACCTCGCACTATCCCATCTCACCCGCGATGCACTAGAATTACCGCCGCCCGTAACCCGCTGAGGAGGCGCGTGCCCAACGTTCCCACCGACATCGAGATCGCGCAGCGCGCGAAGCCGCGGCCCATCGTCGATGTCGCCGCCGACATCGGGTTGTCGGCGGACGACCTCGATCTCTACGGCAAGTACAAGGCGAAGGTGCCGCTCGAGCTGTCGGCGCGACCGTCCCGCGCGCGCCTCGTGCTCGTCACGGGGATCAATCCCACCGCCGCCGGAGAGGGAAAGAGCACGGTGACGGTCGGTGTCACCCAGGCGTTTCGCCGGCTGGGCGTCAACGCGGTCCTCTGCATTCGGGAGCCGAGCCTCGGACCGGTGTTCGGGGTAAAGGGCGGCGCGGCGGGTGGAGGATACGCCCAGGTCATTCCGATGGAGGACATCAATCTCCACTTCACCGGAGATTTTCACGCCATCTCGAGCGCGCACGCGCTGCTCTCGGCGATGATCGACAATCACCTGCACCAGGGCAACACGCTCGGAATCGATGCACGCCGCATCACCTGGCCGCGGACGATCGACATGAACGATCGCGCCCTCCGCGACGCGGTGATCGGACTGGGCGGCGTCGCCAACGGCGTCGCGCGCGAAGAGCGATGGGTCATCATCCCGGCCAGCGAGGTGATGGCCATCGTCGCGCTCGCCACGAGCCGGCAGGATCTCGAAGAACGGCTGGGCCGCATCATCATCGGTGCTACGGCGGGCGCCAAACGCACCCCCGTGCGAGCCCGCGAGCTCAAGGCGGCGGGGGCGATGACCCTGCTGCTCAAGGACGCCATTCGGCCGAACCTCGTGCAAACGCTGGAAGGCGGGCCCGCGTTCGTTCATGCAGGGCCGTTCGGCAACATCGCGCATGGGTGCAACAGCATCCTCGCCACGAAAACGGCCCTCGCCCTCGCGGACATCGTCGTGACCGAAGCCGGCTTCGGCTCCGACCTTGGTGCGGAGAAGTTTCTCGACATCAAGTGTCGCTTCGGCGGGTTGAACCCCGAGGCGGCGGTGCTCGTTGCGACGGTGCGCGCCCTGAAATTGAACGGCGGTGCCGACAAGAAGCAGCTCGGCACCGAAGACCTCGGCGCGCTCGAGCGCGGGCTGCCGAATCTCGACAAGCACATCGAGAACATGCGGCAGTTCGGCCTGCCGGTCGTCGTGGCGCTCAATCGATTCGTAACGGACAGCGAGCGGGAGCTCGGCATGGTCGCCGATCGCGCGCGCACCGCCGGAGCGCGCGTCGCGCTCACCGAGGTGTGGGAGAAGGGAGGGGCGGGGGGCGAAGCGCTCGCGCGGGAGATTCAGGCGATGCTCGCGGAACGAACAGCGAAGTACGCGCCGCTGTATGACGCCGCGCGCCCGATCCGGGAGAAGATCGACACGATCGTCCGCAAGGTGTACGGTGGCGACGGAGCCGATTACGCGCCGAAGGCGGACCGCGCAATCGATTATCTTGAGTCGATCGGACTCGGCGGAACGCCGGTGTGCATGGCGAAGACGCAGTACTCGCTGACCGACGATGCGACGAAGCTCGGGCGGCCGACCGGGTTCCGCGTCACGATCAACGACATCTATCCTTCGGCGGGCGCTGGGTTCGTCGTTGCGCAGGCTGGCGACATCATGACGATGCCGGGCCTTCCCAAGGAGCCGGCGGCGGAGCGGATGGCGATCCAACCCGACGGCCAGATCGTCGGACTCTTCTAAAGGAGGCGCTGTGAGTGTTCGGCGGATCACCACGACCACCGCGCCGCAGGCGATTGGGCCGTACTCGCAGGGCGTGGTCGCGAACGGGCTGCTGTTCACGGCCGGCCAGATCGGCATCGATCCACAGACCGGTCGCCTGGTCGACGGCGGGTTCGCCGAGCAGACCGAGCGCGTGCTCGCCAATCTGAGCGCGGTGCTCGAGGCCGCCGGCGCAAGCTGGGCCGACGTCGTCAAGACGACCGTCTATCTGCACGACATGGCCGACTTCCCGACGTTCAATGAGATGTACGGCCGCCACATCGGCGACGCCCGGCCCGCGCGCTCCACCGTGCAGGCCGCGGGCCTGCCGCGAGGCGCGCTGGTCGAAATCGATGCCGTCGTTAGGGTCTCTCCTTGATCCCTTGATCCCTCGATCCCTCGATCCCTTGATCCGTTGATCCCTTGATCCCGGCGATCCCCATGCCTCACAACAACACGCGAGAACAGCTCTTCCGGCTCACCGCCTTCGCGCGCTGCGCGGGTTGAGCCGCCAAGATGGGTCCGGGCGACCTGTCGCGTGCCCTGGCCCCGCTCCCGCATCGCGATGATCCACGCCTGCTCGTTGGGCGCGAGTCGTTCGACGACGCGGGGGTCTTTCTCGTGTCCGAGGATCTCGCGCTTGTGCAGACGGTGGATTTCTTCGCGCCAATCGTCGACGACCCGTACACCTTCGGCCGTATCGCGGCCACGAACGCCCTGTCCGATGTCTACGCGATGGGTGGCGAGCCGCTCACGGCGCTCAACATCGTCGGTTTCCCAGCCGGGACGGCGCCCCTCGAGATCCTCACGGAGATCCTTCGCGGCGGCCAGGATGCCGTCCACGATGCCGGCGCGCTGATCGTCGGTGGACACAGCATTCTCGACGAGGAGATCAAGTACGGCCTCGCCGTGACCGGGCGAGCCAATCCACGCCGTCTCCTCACGAACGCGACCGCCAAGGCGGGCGACCGGCTCGTGCTCACCAAACCCGTCGGCACGGGACTGCTCTCCACGGCGGCGAAATCCGGCGCCCTGCCCGAAGCGACGTATGGCGCGATGATCGCTTCGATGGCGACACTCAACCGGGATGCCAGTCGCTCCGCACTCGCCGTCGGGGCAACGTGCGCGACGGACATCACCGGATTCGGCCTGCTCGGGCACGCGTCGCACATCGCGCGGGCCAGCAACGTCTCACTGGAGATCCGTGCGCGCGATGTTCCAGCGCTCCCGGGCGCTCGCGACGCGTGGCGCGGCGGGGCGCGAACGGGCGGCGCGGAGCGCAATGCACGGTATCTCGAGCCGCTGGTCGCATGGGGATCAGTCAGCGATGAGGATCGCGCGCTGCTCGTGGACCCGCAGACTTCGGGCGGGCTCCTCGTCGCGCTGCCAGCGGCCGCCGCGCGCGATTACATTGCGCAGGTGACCGGTGCCGTGGAGATCGGCGCCGTGGTCGCACGCGGGACGCACGCGATCACACTCGCGTAAGCGTGGGGGCGGATGGGGCCTGGTGGCTTCCCTGGTCTTCAAAACCAGTGTGACCTGACCACGTCGGGTTGGGTGGGTTCGATTCCCGCACGCTCCCGCCACGCGATCCTCGAACCATCTCTCGGCATGCGATCTCTCGCGCTACCCGCGCTCGGCGTCCTCCTGGCGGTGTCGACGCTGCCGGCGCAGGCGCCCGTCGATTCCGTGCGCGCCGATAGCGTTCGGGCCGCCGTCGCCCCCGAGCCGGTGGCGGCGGGCGCGCGCGTAACGCGTGATACGCTGGGCGGCCCGCCAATCTCGCCCAGAAGTGCCTTCCTCCGATCGCTGATCGTCCCTGGCCTGGGACAGGCCGCGCTCGACCGCGGGACGGCGGGCGGCATCTTCGTCTCGCTCGAGGCCCTTTCGCTCCTCATGACCATCAAATCGAAGCGAGATCTGCGCGTCGCGCGACGCCTGGAGGCGGATAGCGTCTTCTTCGGCATCGACGCCGACGGCGACACCCTCTTCGCCTCGAGTCCGCTCGCGGGCCGCGTGCGCGCTCGAAAGCAGCACGTCGAGGACTGGGTGGCGCTCCTCATCTTCAATCACCTGTTCGCGGCCGCCGACGCCTTCGTCGCGGCGCAGCTCTGGGACGTTCCCGCTCGCGTCTCGGTGCAGCGCGACGGCGACCGCACGCGCCTCACCGCGACCGTCCGGTGGTAGCCGCGTCCAACGCGAACGCGCCGATCGGGGTGTTCGACTCCGGCATCGGCGGCCTCACCGTCGTCCGCGAGCTGATGCGCCAGCTGCCTGACGAGCACATCATCTACTTCGGCGACACCGCGCGCGTTCCCTACGGCCCCAAGAGCCCGGACACCGTCCGGCGATACGCGCGCGAGATCGCCACCTGGCTCCAGCATCAAGGCGTGAAGGCGATCGTCGTCGCCTGCAACACGGCGACGGCGCACGCGCTCGACACGCTCAAGGAGGAGTTCGCCTTTCCGATCATCGGCGTGGTCGAGCCCGGGGCGCGCGCGGCGGTGCGCGCGTCACACGGCGGGCCCATCGGGGTCATCGGGACGGCCGGCACGATCGGGTCGGGCGCCTATGAGCGAGCCATTCGCGCCCTCGCGCCGCAGGCTCGCATTGCCGCTCGCGCATGCCCGCTGTTCGTTCCCCTCGTCGAAGAAGGGTGGCTCGACCGCGACGCCACCCGCCTCATCGCCGACGACTACCTCGTCCCGCTCCGACAGGAGCACGTCGATACGCTCGTGCTGGGATGCACGCACTATCCGCTGCTCAAGCCGCTGATCGCCGACGTCATGGGGCGCGAGGTGCAGCTCATTGACAGCGCCCACGAGACCGCCGCCGAGACCGCGCGCGTGCTCGAAGCGGGCGGGTTGCGCGCGCCTGGCAGCCTGACGTGCCCGCACCGGTTCGTCGCATCCGACGCCCCGGAGCAGTTTCTACGGATGGGCCAGCGTTTTCTCGGTACCGCGATCGATCGCGTCGAGACGGTGACTCTGGGCTGAGCCGTCCCACGCGCGCAGCTCGATGCGCTCCGGCGTCAGCACGAGGTAGGTCGGAGCATCGAGCCACGAGCCCGCGTTCGCGTACACGCTGCCATGGCCCATGCGCTCGAGCGCCGGCACGTGCGAGTGCCCGAAGACGAGCAGGTCCAGCGCCTTGTTCGCCGCGAGGGTCTCCCGCGCGACGGCGCGCAACCCGGCACCCGCGTCGCGCGCGCGGTACGTTCGGCTTGCTGACGACGATCCGCGCGCGAGGCGCGTGCCCCAATCCGGATGCAGCCATCGGAACGCGCGCATCGAGAGCGGGTGCCGGAGCACCCTCCTGAGTGCCCGATACTTCCGATCCTCTCGCGCGCGAAGCCCATCGCCATGGTCGATGCGCGTTCGCCACCCCGCCGCGATCCCCTCCCAGGCGCCGAGCTGATACCGGATGCCGACGTCGCGCGACAGGAACTCGCCGCCCCAGCAGTCATGGTTGCCGGCGACCATCAGGACGTCCACTCCCGCGTCGCGCAGATCGGCGAGCGCCGCAAGCGTGCGGAAGTGATCGCGCGGGATCACCGTCTTCCACTCGAACCAGAAATCGAACAGATCGCCATTGATGACGAGCGATCGCGCTTCCTCGGGTGCGCGACGCAGGAAATCGATGAGGCGCCGCTCGAGGTCCGGCGAGCCGACGCCGAGATGCGTGTCGCCGATGATGTAGCAGGGGGAGGCTAGCACGGGCACATTCTATCCTGCTTGCGCTCCCTTTACAAAAGTGGAGGCATCCCCCTCCACGCCGCGCTCCCGTGGCCCTACCTTAGGGGAGGTCGCCTCCGAAGGGCCAGAGCCCCGGCCCCTCCCCAGAGTCCCCTGGTGGTGGTCATGTCCGCAAAGCGGTTTATCGAGCCAGTCGCGACGGCGGCGCCCGCTGCATCGGCCAGTCCCGAGCCGGGGCCGCGCTTGCACCGCGCCGAGCCCTCGGATCACCCGGTGCGCAACCCGGGGGTGGCGCTGGACCTGGACATCGTGCGCGCCATCCGGGTGAACCGGAGCGCCGTCGAGCGGCGGGCGGCCACGATCCCGACTCGCCGCACCGTGAAGAAGCAGTGGCAGGCGGCGTGGCTGCTGCGCGCGATCACGCTCATCGATCTCACGACGCTGTCGGGCGACGATACCCCGGGCACGGTGCGGCGCCTGTGCGCGAAGGCACGGCGGCCACTCCGCGAGGATCTCGCCCAGGCGTTAGGCGTCGACGAGCTCGGTATCACCGTCGCGGCCGTCTGCGTCTACCACGCGATGGTGCCGACGGCCGTCGAGGCGCTCGCGGGCACCCACATCCCCGTGGCCGCCGTGTCGACGGGCTTTCCGGCCGGCCTGAGCCCGCTCGAGGAGCGTGTGGCGGAGATCGGTGCCTCGGTGGCCGCCGGAGCGCGCGAGATCGACGTCGTCATCACGCGCGCACACGTCCTCACCGGGAACTACGAGGCGCTGTACGACGAAGTGCGCCAGTTCCGCGACGCCTGCGGCGACGCCCACATGAAGGCGATTCTCGCCACCGGCGAGCTCGGAACGTTAGGCAACGTGGCACGCGCCAGCATGGTGGCGATGCAGGCAGGCGCCGACTTCATCAAGACCTCGACCGGCAAGGAGGGCGTGAACGCAACGCTGCCGTTCGCCCTCGTCATGTGCCGGATGATCCGCGACTACCACGAGCGCACCGGATACGCCGTCGGCTTCAAGCCCGCCGGTGGCATCCGATCGGCCAAGGCGGCGCTCGAGTATCTCTACCTCATGAAGGAGGAGCTCGGCGATCGATGGCTGCGCGCCGATCGGTTCCGCTTCGGCGCCAGCACCCTGCTCACCGACATCGAGCGTCAGCTGGAGCACTTCGTGACGGGACGCTACGCGGCCGCGTACCGAATGCCGATGCCATGAGAATGCGATGACGACCGTCCAGGAAATCTTCGACACCATGGAGTACGGTCCCGCGCCGGAGTCCGACGCGGAAGCACGCACGTGGCTCGCGTCGCACGGCGGCACGTTCGGGCATTTCATCGACGGCGCCTGGACGCCGCCGGGGAAGACGTTCGAGGTCATCGACCCGTCCAGCGCCACGGGCCTCGCGCGAGTGTCGCAGGGGACGAAGGCCGACGTCGATGCCGCGGTCGCGGCAGCAGCGCGCGCGCTCGCGGCCTGGAGAAACCTCACGGGCCACGCGCGCGCGCGGCACCTGTATGCGCTCGCCCGCGAGGTGCAGAAGCACTCTCGCCTGTTCGCCGTCGTCGAGAGCCTGGACAACGGCAAGTCGATTCGCGAGACGCGCGACCTCGACATCCCGCTTGTCGCCCGGCACTTCTACCACCACGCCGGATGGGCGCAGCTGTTCGAGAGCGAGTTCGCGGGCTACGCCGCCGTTGGCGTCATCGGCCAGATCATCCCGTGGAACTTCCCGCTGCTCATGCTGGCGTGGAAGATCGCGCCCGCGCTCGCGGCGGGGAACACCGTCGTCCTCAAGCCGGCGGAGTTCACCCCGCTCACCGCGCTCCTGTTCGCCGAGATCGCCGCCGAAGCGGGCATCCCGGCGGGGGTGATCAACATCGTCACTGGTGACGGAGAGACGGGGAAGCACCTCGTCGAGCATCCCGACGTCGACAAGATCGCTTTCACCGGATCGACGGAGGTCGGCCGCATCATCCGACGTGCCACGGCAGGCAGCGGCAAGAAGCTCTCGCTCGAGCTCGGCGGCAAGAGCCCGTTCATCGTCTACGACGATGCCGACCTCGATAGCGTGGTCGAAGGCGTCGTGGACGCGATCTGGTTCAATCAGGGGCAGGTGTGCTGCGCCGGCTCGCGTCTCCTCGTCCAGGAAGGGATCGCCGATCGTCTGGTCGCGAAGTTGCGCGCGCGAATGGAGAAGCTTCGCATCGGGCGGCCTCTCGACAAGGCGGTCGACATGGGCGCCATCGTCGCGCCCGTGCAGCTCGAGCGCATTCGCGGCCTCGTGCAGCGCGGCGTGGACGAGGGCGCAACGATGTGGCAGCCGTCGTGGGCATGTCCGACCGACGGATGCTTCTATCCGCCGACACTGTTCACCGACGTGCAGCCCTCGTCGACGATCGCGCAGGTCGAGATCTTCGGCCCGGTGCTCGTGACGATGACCTTCCGCACTCCCGCGGAATCGGTCGCGCTCGCGAACAACACGCCCTACGGGCTGGCGGCGAGCATCTGGACCGAGAGCATCAACCTCGCCCTCGACATCGCGCCGAAGATCAAGGCCGGCGTCGTCTGGATCAACTCCACGAATCTCTTCGACGCGTCGAGCGGGTTCGGCGGCTACCGGGAGAGCGGGTTTGGGCGCGAGGGTGGACGGGAGGGGATGTGGGAGTACGTGAAGCCCGAGAAGCGCGAGTCGCCGAAGCAGGCCAGGCCAAAAGCGGGCAAGGTCGGGCGCGGCGCGTCCGCGCCTAACGGTTCCCAGGCCGAGACTCTGGTCCCGCCGATCAATCGGACGCCCAAGCTGTTCATCGGCGGCAAGCAGACGCGCCCCGATCAAGGCTACGTCCGCCGCATCCTCTCCCCGCGCGGCATGCCCCTCGGCGAAGTAGGTGAGGGGAACCGCAAGGACGTGCGCAACGCCGTGGAGGCGGCACACGCGGCCTGGGTGGGGTGGGGAAAGGCCACCGGCCACTCGCGGGCGCAGATTCTCTATTACATCGGCGAGAACCTCGCGGCGCGCGCCAATGAGTTCGCGCGACGGATCGACGAGCAGACGGCGTGCGGGCAGGTGGAGGCGTCACGCGAAGTCGCCCTGGCGATCTCGCGGCTCTTCACCTATGCCTCGTGGGCCGACAAGTACGACGGCGCGGTGCACAACGTGCCGATCCGTGGGGTGGCGCTCGCGATGAACGAGCCGATCGGGGTCATTGGCATCGCGTGCCCCGACGACCGGCCCCTGCTCGGCTTCGTCTCGCTCGTCGCCCCGGCGATTGCCATGGGGAACTCGACGGTCGTAGTCCCGTCGGAGCCGTACCCGCTTTCCGCGACCGACTTCTACAGTGTGCTCGAGACCTCCGACGTGCCCGCCGGCGTGGTCAACATCGTCACCGGGGCGAAGGATGCGCTCGCGCGCGTGCTCGCCGACCACGACGACGTCGAGGCGGTGTGGTACTTCGGCAGCGCCGCCGGCGTGACGATGGTCGAGGAAGCGTCGGCCGTGAACATGAAGCGGACCTGGGCTACCTGGCACGGGCGCGACTGGCTCGACGCCCGACAGGGAGAGGGACGCGAGTTCCTGCGCGAGGCGACGCAGGTCAAGAACATCTGGGTACCGTACGGCGAGTAGCGTCGCCCGTGACAGCCCCGGTGACGCGCGTCGAGTTCCGCGTGCGCTACGCGGAGACTGATCGCATGGGTGTGGTGTACCACGGGAACTACCTCGTGTGGTGCGAGATCGGTCGCACCGAGCACATGCGGCAGTTTGGTGTGCCCTATCGAGAGATGGAGGAGCGAGGCGTCGCTCTTGCGGTAGCGGAGGCTAGTATTCGCTACCAGAAGCCCGCGCGCTACGACGACCTCATCCGCGTGGAGACGACGCTCGCCGATGTCTCCTCCCGCACGGTTACTTTCGACTACGCGATCCTGAATGCGGATTCCAACGATCGCCTGGCGACGGCGCGCACCACGCTCGTGTCCCTCGACGCGAGTAGCCGCGTGGCCACGATTCCGGCGGAGTTTCGCCCAATGCTTCGCCGGGCGGCCGGACTTCCCGAGTAGGGCGCGCGCGCTCGTCGTCGCGCTGGCGCTCGCTGCGGTCGCCGCGCCGCCGGGGTCCGCGCAGGTCGGCGGGTTCGGCCAGAACAAGATCCAGTATCGGCGCTTCGACTGGCACGTGCTCGCCGGCGAGCACGTCGACGTCTTCTTCTATCCTGAGGAAGAGCGTATCGCTCGCGCCGCGCTCGTGTACGCCGAGCAGAGCTATGACACCCTTGCCCTCCGGTTCGGCCACGAGGTGCGCGAGCGCATTCCGCTGATCGTGTATGCGTCGCACGTCGATTTCGAGCAGACGAACATTCTCCCCTTCGTGCCGCCCGAGGGGATTCTCGGCGTCACCGAGTTCCTCAAGCGACGCGTCGCGCTTCCGTTTCGCGGCAGCTACGCGGAATTCCGTCACACCCTGCGACATGAGCTCGTGCACGTGTTCGAGCTCTCCATTCTCGCCCGTGAGGCGGCGCTGCATCCGCGCGCGCGCGCACCGGCGGTCCCACTCTGGTGGTCGGAGGGCCTGGCCGAATTCCTGTCCGCGGACCAGGACTCGCGCGATGAGATGGTCGTGCACGATCTCGTCCTCGGCGGCCGCCTCCCGACGCTCGTGGAGCTCGGCCCCGTCGTCTCGCCGATCGTCTACGCCGTGGGCGGTGACGCGCACCGCTTCCTCGCGTCGCGGTTTGGTGCGTGGCGCATCAACCTCGTGTATGAGGCGCTCTGGAAGGCGTCCTCGTTCGGGGAGGCGCTCGAGCGCGCCTACGGACGTGACGCCGAACGGCTGTCGGCGGAATGGCACTACGATCTTCGCCGGCGCCACCTTCCGAGCGTGGGGGAGCGCGAGCCACTTGCATTGGCCGGCACGCGGCTCGCGTCGCTCGCCCTCAAACCGGTCGCCGTCGACATGGGAGACTCGACCACCGTCGCCTACCTGTCACCGCGGTCCGGATACACGAACATCTACCTCCAGCCGCTCGAGGCCAATGGCCGAGCCCGGGTGGTCGTGGAAGGCGAGCGGTCGCCGGAGTTCGAGTCGCTGCACCCCTTCTCGTCCCGCATCGACGTTCGAGATGGGGTGCTGCTCTTTGCCTCACGATTCGGCGAGCGGGATGCCCTCGTGTTCTGGGACATCGCGCAGGCGCGCGTGACCGGCCGATACCAGTTCGACGGCCTCGTCTCCCTCTTGAGCCCGCAGTGGTCGCCCGATGGGGAGCGCGTCGCGTTCAGCGCGCTGAGCGACAGTGGCGTCTCCGACCTCTACACGCTCGAGCTGCGATCGGGGCAGCTCGCGCGCATCACCGCCGATGTCTACGAAGATCTCGACCCCACCTGGCTGCCACACGGCCGCGCCCTCGTCTTCGCCTCGGATCGCGGCCCCTTTGGCGTCGATGGCGCCCACAACCTCTACCGCGTCGAGCTCTCGGGCGAGATCTCGCCGCTGACGAGTGGGGCGTGGACCGACGAATCACCGCGGTGGGATCCGCACACCGCGCGCATCCTGTTCACCAGCGATCGCGCTGGCGCCTTCGACCTCTACAGCATCGACACGCTCGGGACCGGACGCCGCGAGACGAAGCTCACCGGCGGCCTGTTCGACCCGGCGCCCATTCCGAGCGATGAGGGTGTACTCGTCAGCACCTACGTCGACCGCTCCTGGTCGCTCTACGCGGTGCGCAAGGATCCCGATGACGCTTCCTCGTTCACGCTCGTGACGCGCGCCCTCGCCCCCTGGCCATGGCGCGAGCTCACCGATACCACGACGACCAAGATCGCCTCACGACGCTACGAGCGACGATACTCCATCGATTTCGCGGCCGGCGTCGCCGCGACCGCCCCCGGCGTCGGAGGCGCGCAGGGCGCTCAGCTCGTGTTCTCCGACCTGCTCGGCGACCACCAGTTCGCCCTGAGTATCTCCTCGTTCCAGGGTGAGGCGCGAAACGTCCTCGGCAGCTTGAATGGCAACGTCTTCTATCTGAATCAATCGCGGCGCGTCAACTGGGGCGTCGGCATGTTCCGGGTATCCGGCACCTTTGCCGAGAACGATCTGCGGCAACTCTACGAGGAGGAGTCGACGGGCGCGTACGGAATCGCGCGATACCCACTGTCGCGCTTCACTCGCATCGAGGGACAGACGACCCTCGAGTATTCGAGCCGGAACGATTTCGCCAACGATCTCGTGCGCGGCAGCCCGCGGCGGCGCGGGCTCCTGACCGGGAACTACATCGTTCTCGTGGGCGACAACGCACTCTGGCTCGAGACCGGCCCGATCGACGGCACACGGTGGAACCTGACCGCGGGCGTCGTGAGCGACGTGACACACGGCGCCTTCGAGAATTGGCTCGGGCAGATCGATGTACGGCGGTACATCCGAACATCGCAGCAGGCGGCCGTCGCGCTGCGCGCGCTGGGGTACGTGTCTGAGGGGTCGCGTCCGCGCGCGGTTCAGATGGCCGGGTCGTGGATGTTGCGAGGCTACCCGAGATACTCACTGTCCGGTACACACGCCTGGCTCACCAACGCCGAGTGGAGATTTCCGATCGCGAACTTCGTCACGGTCGGCTTTCCCTTCGGCGCGGTGCGCTTCCCCCCCGTACGCGGGGCGCTCTTCGTCGATGCCGGACAGGCATGGAACCGGGGAGAGTACGAGCACCGGGTGCTCGGGTCGATGGGCCTGGGTTTCCGCATGAGTCTCATCCCCGGCTTCGTCATGCGCGTCGACGTCGGTCGCCGGTACGCCATCGCGACGGCGGGGGAGTCGCCCGCCGACAGGGCCCACTGGCGACGGCGGTTCGTTGATCTGTTTTTCGGGTATGACTACTGATGCGACGCGTCCTGCTCCCGGCCAGCCTCGTGACCGTGCTCACCGCGGCCTCCTGCGGCCCAAAGGTCGATCCACTCGGCGGCACCCTGGCGCCAGCGCGATTGCCGCACACCGCGCTTCCGCCAGTCAATCAGCGCATCCGCTTCACCTGGGCGTACGAGGACCTCGACATGCGGGGTCGCGGAGACGGCGTCGCTCGCGTGGCGCCACCTGACAGCGTGCGCCTGGACCTCTTTCTGGCCGGCGGCAACGCCGGGGGCCGGGCAGTCCTCATCGACGATGACCTGCGGGCTCCCGGTGGAATGATGGTCCGGTCGTTCCTTCCGCCGCCGCCGATGCTCTGGGCGGCCCTGGGCCGCCTTCACATCCCCCCACTGGCGGATACGTCTGTCCGCGTTGACGGCGACACCACTCGTGCCGACATTGGACGCGACCCGCGCTGGCGGGTGACGTTCGTTGGAGATGAGCTCACCCGCCTCGAGCTGATTCAGGGGGATCGCCTGCAGCAGTGGATGGAGCGGGCGCCGCATCGCAGAGTGACCTATCGGCACCTGCGCGCCAACCGCGCGCTCGAGTTGACCATCGTTCGGATTGACACGGTTCCCACCTTCGATGCTACGATCTGGCGTTAGGTTTGGAGCGCTGGTGCTCCTTCAGAGCGCCTGCCTGTACGGCTTCGTCGGCGGAGGGCTCCCCGACCACATCGATACCGTGGCCGTGCTTCCGTTCGACAACGACACGCCCGTGAGCGTGATCCCGCGCGAGCTGCTCGACGCATTGCGCCCGGACATCGAATCGCGGCTGGGGCTCCGATCGGTCGCCGAGGCGCGCGCGCATGCGATCGTTCGCGGCAGGATCGTGCGATACGATCCCGACATCCCCGTGGCCTACAGTGCGGACCCCAACCAGCAGGTCGCGGCCCGCCGCCGGCTCGAGATTGCGGTCGACGTCGAGATTCTGGACCAGACCACGGGCAAGCCGCTCTTCACGCGGCGGGGGCTCGTCGCGCAGGGTGATTATGACGAGCGGCAGGAAGCCGAGGGTCGCCGGCGAGCCATCGAGAAGTTGGTTCGAGACATCATCGAGGGCGCCCAGTCACAATGGTGACCCGCGGCCGCGGCGCATCGACACTCGGATGCCTCTTCAGCCTCCTCGTCATCGTCGCCCTGATCTACTTCGGGGTGAACATCGGGGCACCCTACTTCCGCTACTACCAGTTCCGTGATGCAATGCGGCAAGAAGCGCGTTTCGCCGAGCGAAAGACCGATGCGCAGATTCTCATGACCCTTCGCCTGAAGGCCGATTCCCTCGCGCTCCCGGCCAGGGCCCACACCATCAACGTTCGGCGCTCCCCCAGTCGCATCGTGATCTGGACGGAGTACGCGGAGACGATCGACTTCCCCTTCGTCACACGTGACATCGCGTTCCGTCCCGTGGTCGAGAGAGCTTTTTGAGCGACGCTCCGCACGTCGCGAAGGTCATGACGTGGGACGAGGCTGCGACGTGGCGGCGAGGCGTTCGCGGACGCGTCGTCTTCACCAACGGTGTATTCGATCTGCTGCACCCGGGACACGTCGATGTGCTCGCGCAGGCCCGCGCGCTCGGCGATGCGCTCGTCGTCGGCGTGAACAGCGATGCGTCCGTCCGGCGCCTCAAGGGGCCGGAGCGGCCCGTGCGCACCGAGGCCGAACGCGCGTACGTGCTGGCCGCGCTGCGTGATGTCGACGCGGTGGTCGTGTTCCCGGAGGACACGCCACAGGACCTGATTCGCCACCTGCGTCCCGACGTTCTCGTCAAAGGGGGCGACTACACGCCCGACACCGTCGTCGGTCGAGACGACGTCGAGGGCTGGGGAGGACGCGTCGTCATCGTGCCCCTTCGCCCGGGCCAATCCACCACCTCCATCATCGAGAAGCTCCGTGCACCACACTGAGCACCCGACGCGTGTCGGGCGGAGTGCGACGTCCCTGCGGGCGATCACGCTCGAGCGCGGAGCGTCCGCGTTCGCCGAGGGCTCGTGTCTCATCACGTTCGGAGGCACGCGCGTCCTGTGCACGGCGTCGGTCGAGGATGGCGTTCCGGCGTGGCGGAAAGGCTCCGGACTCGGATGGATCACGGCCGAGTACGCCATGCTGCCACGGGCGACGCACACGCGAACGCCGCGGGAGCGCGCGCAGCTCGGCGGCCGCACCCAGGAGATTCAGCGACTGATCGGCCGCAGCGTCCGCGCGATGCTCGACGATTTCGCGTTTGGCGAGCACACCATCCGCGTCGACTGCGACGTGCTTCAGGCCGATGGTGGCACCCGCACGGCGGGCATCACCGGAGCCTGCATTGCGGTCGTCGACGCGTTCGCGTGGATGGTGCGAACCGAGCGCGTCGCGGCGTCCCCGGTGAGGCGGCACGTCGCCGCGGTCAGCGTCGGTGTCGTGAACAGGGAGGTGCGCCTCGACCTGGAGTACGCCGAAGACGTACGCGCCGAGGTGGACATGAACGTCGTGATGACGAGTGAGGGTCGCTTCGTCGAGGTGCAGGGCACGGGTGAGCACGGCACCTTTGACCGGTCGGCGCTGGACACGCTCATCGAGGTGGCCACAGCGGGCATCCGCGAGCTGCTCGATCTTCAGCGATCCGCCCTCGCGCGGTGACCGGTTCCACCCCGTATCTGCTGGCCACACGAAGTCCCGGCAAGCTGCGCGAGCTGGAGCCGCTCTTCGCTGATGCGGGACTCGAGGTCGTCACGCTCGATCGTCTCGGGGTTCGCGAAAGCGAGAGGGAGGCTGAGATCGAAGCGTTCTCGACCTTCGAGGAGAACGCCATTTCCAAGGCGACCTATTTTCGCGCCATCACCGGTCTGCCGACGTTCGCCGATGACTCGGGGCTCGAGGTGTTTGCCCTGGGGGGCGAGCCAGGGGTGCGCAGCAAGCGATGGAGCGGCCGGTCGGACCTGACGGGCGTGGCGCTCGACGAGGCGAACAACGCCGCGCTGTTGCGGGCGCTCGCGGGCGTGACGCGCAGGGAAGCACGGTACGTGTGCGTGGCGGTGCTGGCGACGAGCACGGGGGTGCTGGCGCGGCGCGGCGAAGTCGAGGGCGAGATTCTCGAGGCGGGGCAGGGTAGCGGAGGGTTCGGGTACGATCCGCTGTTCTTGGCGACCGAGCTCGGGATTACGTTTGGCCAGGCGCCGCGGCGCGAGAAAGAGCGCGTGAGTCATCGCGGGCGCGCGTTCCACGCGTTGCTCGGCGCGATGCGCGGCGGTTGACCGAGGTATCTGTCACAACTAGATTTGGCGGTCTGCGGGGCGTAGCGTAGCCTGGTATCGCGCCTGCTTTGGGAGCAGGAGGTCACCGGTTCAAATCCGGTCGCCCCGATCGGAGAGGCCTCGCTGCGGAGCGCCTGCGCAGCTGAGGCATTGGCGCCAGTAGCTCAGGTGGATAGAGCAACAG
>DATBIU010000097.1:0-26962 GCA_036556765.1 Gemmatimonadaceae bacterium
GCGCTCGAGCATTTGCCCCATCTGGCGCCCTCGCCACTGTTCGCCGCCCGCGTGCTGTCACGGGTGAACATCTTCGTGCCCTGGCACGTGGCGGTGCTGGATACGCTCCGAGGCCTGGTGCCATCCTCGCGCGGCGGACGCGTCGCCTTCGGGCTTGGCGCGGGCTCGCTCGCGGCCGCGATGAGCGTGCTGGTGCTCTGGATCGCGCTGCGCTTCGACGCCGTGCTGTTCGCGGTCGGGATGCTGGCCGATCGGGTGCGCACGAGCATTCTCGATGCGGCCGGCACCTTCCTCGCCGGCGCGCTGGGCGACTCGGCCTACACGCTCGTCCGCTCGAGCGGGCTGCTGGGACTCACCGTGCTCACGTTGGCAGTCGTCGCGGCGGCCCTGCTCGCCGCAACGCTGCTTCGCACCGTCGCAGTTCACCGTCGTCGCTGAGCGCCCATGAAAGCGCTCTTCCTCGCCGCCGCGTGGCTCGTCATCGCCCCCGGCCGGCTGCTCGCGCAGGTACCGGAGCTCGCGCCCGATTCCGCGCGGGGTGTTCGTGAGGCGCTGGCCCGCGATCCGTTCGGCGCACGCCTGGACGAGAACACGCCCATTTCGATCGGCGATCGCGTCGTCGCACCCGGGGAAGTGATCCGCGGTGCCGCGGTCACGGCTCGCGGCGACCTCATCGTGTCGGGCAGCGTTGGACGAGATGCGATCGCCGTCGGTGGCGACGTCATCGTCCGGCAGGGGGGCGTGGTGGGCGGCGACGCGGTCGCCGTCGACGGCCGCGTTCGTCTCGAGGGCGGTACCATTCGCGGCGAGACGCGCACCATCGGCGGCCCGCTCGGTCTCACGCCCGCCACGGCGACGCAGCGATCGGCGCTGTCGGCGATGTGGCATCAACTGCTCCTCGCGCTCGGCTGGCTGGCCATTCTCGCGGCGATCGGGGTGGTGGTGGTGTTGTTCGCTCGGACCAACCTCGAGGGCGTGGCCGACGCCATCGAGCGCAACTTCGGGCGCGCGTTCGTGGTCGGCATCGGCGCCGAGCTTGCCGTGCTTCCCGCACTGCTGATGCTGATCGTCGTGCTGCTGCTCATCCCCATCGTGGGGTGGGCCCTGCTCCCCTTCGCGGTCATCGGATTCCTCGTCGCCATCGCCGGCGCGCTCGCGCTCGGCTTTCTCGCCATGGCCCAGGTCACCGGCGAAGCGCTGATGCGGCGCGCGCAGCGCGGTGTGGGCGGGCTCGAGCGCGTGGTCTTCGTCGGACTGGTCGCCTACATGTCGTTGTGGATCGTCGCCGCCCTGCTCGCGTGGAGCGGCCCGGCCGGTGGCGTCATGCGCATCATCGCGCTCCTGCTGACGTGGGTGGCGGCGACGGTCGGCTTCGGCGCGACGCTGGTGTCCCGGGGCGGCACGGGCGAGCCCACCCGCACGTCGATCCCGCTCACGAGGACGGCGGAGCTGGAGTGGCAGACGCCCACACCCGTGGTGGGAGTGGCTGCAGCTCGCCGACCGACGCCCGCCCCGCGCTCGGGAATCGACTCGTGAGGCGGCTTGCGCGACTGGCTCTCGTGGCCGCGGTGATGGCGTCGGGATGCGCGTCGGATCCCGAGCAGGCGTGGCGCACGGCATCGGCGTCGCGTCTCCGGAGCGCCGCCGACAGCCTGCGACTTCGGATCAATCTCAGCGGCGGGTCGCTGAGGGTCTCCCCCGCTGACGACGCCGAGCTGTACGACTACGCGATGCGGTACGATGCCGCGCGCTATGACGTCGAGCGGCGATTCGATTCCGCGTCGCATACACTGTCACTGCGTCTCGACGGAGGGCGGCGTCCACTTCGCGGCCTGGGCGACGACAAGCAGGAGCACGCCCGGCTGTCACTCGGGTTGGCCCGCGGCGTCCCCGTCGACGTAGCGCTGCGGCTCGGCGCCGTGGAGGCCGATCTCGACCTCGGAGGCCTCGCCGTCGATCAGCTCAACGTCGAGTCGGCGGCGAGCTCGACGACGCTGCGTTTCGCGACGCCGAATCCGCGGCGGATGCGCGCGCTGCGGTTCGATGTCGGCGCGGCGTCGATCGAGGCAACCGGCGTCGGCAACGCGAACGTCGAGCACGTGGACGTCGACTGTGGCGCGGGCGCGTTGACGCTGGACTTCTCCGGCGCGTGGGCGGCGGATGTCGACGCGCGACTCCGCGTGCGCCTCGGCGCCGTCACGCTGCGCGTTCCGCGCGATGTGGGCGTTCGGGCCCGCGCCGATGTGACGCTCGGCACGTTCGAGCACGAGGGCTTCCGCGAGCAGGACGGCGTGCACTACTCGTCGAATTGGGAGAGCGCGCGACGCCGCCTCACGATCGACGCCTCGATGCTCGTGGGAACGCTGGAGATCGAGCGAATCGACTGACACAACGACCCTGGCCCACCCTTTGCCCCTCCTCGCTGGAGGGGCTTTTTGTTGGGCTCGCGAATCGGATCCTCGGAGGGTTCGTGATCATCAAGGGCCGGCGCGTTGGACCGCTGCTGCAGAAGACGGGACGGGAGATCCTGGACGACAACGTCCTCGGGCTCTCCGCCCAGACGGCGTACTACTTCTTCTTCTCCCTCTTCCCGCTCTTTCTCTTCACGGCTCCGCTCATCGGCGTCATCGGGGAGCGGCAGGAGATCATGGCGTGGCTCATCGCGAATCTGCGGCAGGCGGTGCCGGCGGAAGCGGTAGACCTCGTCGATAACGTCGTGCGCGACGTCCTCAACCCCAGCTCCGCCGGCGTCATCTCGATCGGGTTACTCGGCGCCGCGTGGGCGGGCTCGAACGTCTTCTCGGCGTTGATCGACGCGCTGAACCGTGCGTACGACGTCGAGGAGGGGCGCCCCTGGTGGAAGAAGAAGCTGATCGCGCTCGCGAGCGTGCTCGTCTCGGCCATTCTGTTCGCGGTGACGACGTCGATCATGCTCGGCGGGCCCGAGATCGCCGACTGGATCGGTCGCCGGACGGCGATGGGTGAAGCTGGTGAGGCGGCCTGGAATGTCGTGCAGTATCCGCTGGCGTTTGCACTGCTGGTGGGGATGCTGTGGCTCATCTATTACTTCCTGCCCAACCAGCGTCAGGACAAGTCGCAGATCCTCGTTGGCGCCCTGGCCGCGGCCGTGCTCTGGGTGGCGGTGACGCTCCTGTTCCGCGCCTACGTCGCGAACTTCGGATCGTACAACAAGACCTACGGCGCGATCGGCGGGGTGATCGTGCTGCTCACGTGGATGTATCTGACGATGCTCGCGATCCTCACCGGCGGCGAGCTGAATGCCGAGCTGCACCACGGGACGGCGTCGATCGAGCCGCGCAAGGGCGCGGTGTACGTCGGGCGGGTGGTGACGGCGAGAGATCCGGGGCGGCCGTCGAATGAGAGGATCGAGCGCGCGGCCTCGTGACTCCTGTCATCTCTGTTGATGCAGCGTCACCGTCGACCCCCTTCCCAGCCCCAGCGTCTGCGCTGCATTGCCATCGCGCACGGCGATCTCCAGCAACCCCGACGACCCGCACAACGCGACGGCGCCGAGCGGCTGCACGTCCGCGTAGGTGAGCGCGACCGGGATCGTGCGGCCGCCGACTTCCACGAACGCCTCCTCGCCTTCGCGGCTCTGGGTCGCGGGGAATGCCACGATGTTCGTGATCGCGTTACCGTATCGATCGATCGCGATCACTTCACCCTGAATCGCCCCGTCGCCGATCCGGCGCGCTTCCGGCGTGCGGCGAATCGTCGGCGATTCGGCCGGGGCGCCCAGCGCGTCGATCGGGGCGCCCATGGCGATCCGCGCCGCCACCGGGGCGAAGAGATCCCTCCCGTGAAACGTCGGAGACGCGGCCGCCGGCACCTGGAGCGAAACGGCGCGCGCGCCCGCGACGAGGAGCGCGGGTGAGAGAACGCCATTGTCTGGCCCGATGAGCACGCGATCTTCGCTGCGCACCGCCAGCGCATCGCGCTCGGACCCGACGCCGGGATCGACGACAACGAGATGGATCGTCTGCGGTGGAAACCGCCGCCAGTACCGCGCGACGGCGAGACGCGCGCTCTCGACATCTTGCGGCGCGATGTCATGGGAGAGGTCGACGACGCGTGCCTCGGGCGCCAACGAGTAGAGCACGCCCTTCATTTCGGCCACGTATCCGTCGGCAGTCCCGAAATCGGTCAGCAGCGTGATGAGTGGTCGCATGTCAGAGGGATTTGTGCTTCCAGCGGCCAAGTCGCCAGAGCACCATCATGGCAATGCCTCGCGCCGTAGCAGTGAGGCAAATCACCCACCAGATCCCCTCGATGCCCCATCGAAACGCGGCCCACGAGGCCAGCGGGATCCGCAGGGCCGTGAGCGTGGTCGACGTCAGCATGGGCGGAAGGGTATGACCGGCGCCGCCGAGGGCGCCTTCGAGCACCAGCTCGGCCCCCACGAACGCCTGGGACAGCGCACAGATCCGGAGATAGCTCGCGCTCACCGCGATGACCGCCGGGTCGTCGGTGAAGATCGACGCGAACTCCTCGGCGAACACGATCTCGACCACCGCCGCCACGATCCCCACCACGCTCGCGAAGCCGGTCGTGAGCCACCCGGAGCGCTCGGCGCGCTTCACCTCGCCCGCGCCGAGATTCTGGCCGACGATCGCGGCGGCGGCGGCGCCGAAGCCCACGCCCACCATGTACGCCCAGCTCTCGACGCGATGGCCGATGCCTAACGCCGCGAGCGCAGGGGTGCCGAACTGCGTGGTGGTGCGCGTCATCAGCACGTAGATGAGGCTGAAGATCATGCCGGTGGCGGCCGTCGGCAGCCCGATGCGCGCGATCAGGGGAATGGCGTGCCCGCTGGGTCCGGACAGCCGGATCATCGACCGCCGCATGAGCAGGGCGAGCCCGAGCACGAACGCCGATCCGCGCGTGAGGAGCGTGGCGATCGCGGCACCGGCAATGCCAAGGGCGGGCGCCGGCCCAAGCCCGAGGATCAGGATCGGGTCGAGCACCAGGGCGCCGACGACCGAGACGGCGAGGAGGAGGAACGGCGTCCGCGTGTCGCCAGACGCACGAAACGCCGCGTCGATGGCGAAGTAGCCGAAGATCAACGGACAGCCGGCGAGATAGGCCGTGAGATACCGCCTGCCTAACGCCGTCACGTCGGGCGCGGTGTGCATGACGGCAAACAGCCAATCGAGGAGCAGCAAGCCCGCCAGCGCCACGCCGAGGCCGAGCGCCAGCGCGAAGAGCAGCGCGTCGCCAACCGCGCGGGCGGCCTCCTTCGGGCGGCGCTGGCCATGCCGTCGCGAGGCCACCGCCGTGAGCCCCACCGCCACCATCTCGGCCAGCGCGATCAGCATCCAGATCCAGAACACCGACGTCGACACCGCCGCCAGTCCGGTCGGCCCGAGACGTGTGCCCACCCAGAAGGCGTCGACGCTCGTGAAGAGCGTCATGAGCAGGGCCGACGCGACCGACGGAAGCGCCACTCGCACGATGGTGCGAGAGAGCGGGCTGTGCACGAGCGACGCCTGCGCGACAAACTCTCCCGTGACGCCGATCGCCGGGACGCCCTCGTGGGCATCCAACGGCAGCGCGGCCGCCGGCATGTCATCGCCTGGCGGCCGCGTGTGGCTGGAATCGCGTTCGGCGCGCGAGAAAGCGCTCACGTTCCGATGGTCGCCCCTTCGCCCGCGAGCACCTGGCGCAGCTGCGTCGCCGTGGCCGCGAGCGCGCGCGCCGCCCCGCACTCCGGTTCGGCGACGACGATCGGGCGTCCGGTGTCACCACCTTCCAGCACGCGCGGGTAGAGCGGAATCTCGCCCAGGAGCGGCACGTGCAGCTCGCTCGCCAGGCGCGCCCCGCCGCCCGAGCCGAACAGCGAGCTCGGCTTTCCGCAGTGCGGACACTCGAAATAGCTCATGTTCTCGACGATGCCCAGCACCGGCACGCCCACCCGCTCGAACATCTTCGCGCCGCGCAGCGCGTCCCCGACCGCCACCTCTTGCGGCGTCGTCACGATCACCGCGCCGTGCACCTGCGTCGCCTGCACCAGCGACAGCTGCGCATCGCCCGTTCCCGGCGGCATGTCGACGAGGAAATAATCGAGCTGCCCCCAGAGGACGTCGCGCAGGAACTGCGTGATCACCTTCATGATGATGGGCCCGCGCCAGATCGCCGGCGCATCCCGCTCCACCATGAATCCGATGCTCATGAGCTTCACCCCATGTGCCTGGAGCGGGATGATGCGCTCGTTCTCCACCGGTGGCGGCTCGTCGATCCCCATCATCCGCGGGACGTTCGGACCGTAGATGTCGGCGTCCATCAGGCCCACGCGCGCGCCCGAGCTCGCCAACAGGACGGCGAGGTTGGTGGCCACCGTCGATTTCCCCACCCCGCCTTTTCCACTCGAGATCGCGATGATGCGACCGAGATTGGGGTACGCCACCGGCGCCGGAGGTGCGGGCCGCTGTGGACCCGGCGCGGCTCGTGGCGGCTCCATCACCGGCAACGCGCGCGGATTCGGCGGCGATGGGGGCGCGGCGCCGCGCCCCGCTCCCTGCTGCGGCATCTGCGACGGGTCTTTCACATCGACGCGCACCTCCGTCACGCCGTCCACCCGCTCGATCGTCTGCCGCACATCGCGAACGAGCGACGCCGGATCCTGCGCGCCGAGCAGGAAGGTGAGGCGCACCGTGCCGCTGTCCGTCAGAGCGAGGTCGCGGATCATCGCCCCCTCGATGACGCTGTGACCGGTCCGCGGATTGGTGACGCCGCCCAGCGCGTCGACGATGCGGGCACGCAGCGTCATGGGGTATCCGTGGAATGAGTGCGCACCTCGCGAACCTCGGGCACGCGCATCCGCAGCTGCGCCTCGATCCCGTCGCGCAGCGCGCTCACCGACATGGCGCAATCCGGACAGTCGCCATGGAGCCGAAGGGTAGCGACGCCCGTCGCGCGCTCGAACTGCACGAGCTCGATCACCGCCGCGTCGAGGCGCAGCATGACCGCCACGTGGGAGAGCGCATCGCCGATGCGATCTTCAACGGAGGGGGAACGTCGGAGGGGGCGAGCCATACCGAGAAAGTTACCTAGCGGGCCGACAAGGGGCCAAGGCCGGCGCTGTTGGCGAGATAGTCGCGCGCGTCCGCGACCACGCGAGTGCGCACGCTCTCGAGCGACCCCGGAATCAGCGCGCCCGCCGCCTTCGCGTGTCCCCCTCCGCCAAAACGCTTCGCGAACCGGTCGACGTCGACCGCCCCCGCGCTGCGAAAGGAAACCTTCACCTGGCCGTGCCCCAGATCGCGGAAGAAGATCGCCATCCGCGTTCCCGCGATGGACCGCGGATGCTCCGCGATCCCGTCGAGCTCCTCCGACCGCAGCGCGTACTTCTCCATCACGCCGGCGGGAAGCGAGATCCAGGAGAGCCCGATCGCCTCATCAACCTCCAGCGTGTGAAGCGCGTCGCGCAGCAGATGAAGCCGACCGACCGGGACGGACGCGTAGATGCGTCGGTACATCTCCTCTGGATCCACACCGGCCGAGAGCAGCTCGCCGGCGATGGCGTGGCAGCGCGGCGAGGTATTGCTGAATCGGAAACCCCCGGTGTCGGTGAGGAGTGCGGTGTACAGGGCGCGCGCGATCTCGGGGGTGATGTCGAGGTCGAAGACGCGCGCCAGGTCGTACACGAGCTCTCCCGTCGCGCAGGCAGCGGTGTCGGCGAGCACGATGTCGCCCGGGGGCTCCTCGCCTGGGACGTGATGGTCGATCACGAGGCGGGGACCCTTCATCGAACGCACGGGCTCGGCGAGGGATCCCAGCCGTCGCACGTCGCTGATGTCGACGACGATCAGCAAGTCGGCCGTCCCGAGTGCGGCCGCACCACGCTTGCTCTCCTCGCGAACCCCTGCGAGCAGGAAATCGAACATCACCGGCCAGGGTGTGGGATTGACGATCCGGGCGGCGATTCCCCGCTGCGCGAGCAGGAGCGCGAGGGCTGCCTCCGAGCCGCATCCATCCCCGTCGGCGTTCACGTGCGTGGACAGCACGGCCGTCGTCCTGTCGCGCAGGGCCTCGCCCATCAGCTCGATGATCGTACGCCGGGCTTCGGGAATCGCGAGCAACGTCGACGGCTTCAGCCACACCTCCGGACCGGGAAAGCAACGCGGCGCCCGCAAGCGGGCGCCGCGTCAAAGATAGCGAGTCCGGCGACGCGCGTCAGCGTGTCGGCGGCGTTCCCGCGAAACGCGACTTGCGAACGCTGTACGCGAAGTAGATGACCAGGCCAAGCGCCATCCAGACGATCAGCCGGATCCAGGTGTCGCGCGGCAGGCTGAACATCAGGTAGCCGCAAATGAGGATGCCGAGGATCGGGACGATCGGCACGAGCGGGGTCTTGAACGGGCGTGGCAGCTCGGGCGACCTCACGCGCAGCACCCAGATGCCGGCGCACACGATCACGAACGCGAGCAGCGTTCCGATCGAGACGAGCTCGCCCAGGATGCCGATCGGGAACAGGCCTGCGACCGCGGCCGCGATGACGCCGGTCACGATCGTCGTGATGTAGGGCGTCTGGAAGCGGGGATGCACCTTGCCGAACACCTTCGGGAGCAGGCCGTCCCGCGCCATCGAGTAGAAGATGCGCGGCTGACCCATCAGCATGACGAGAACCACCGAGGCGAGTCCCGCCATCGCGCCGATCGAGATCAGCTTCGTGAGCCACGACAGACCCGGGCCGGCGGCGGCGAGCGCGACGTACACCGGGTCGGGCACGTTGAGCTGCGCGTACGGCACGAGTCCCGTCATCACGAGCGACATCAGGATGTAGAGCACGGTACAAAACGCGAGCGACCCGAGGATGCCGATCGGCATGTCGCGCTGCGGATTCTTGGCCTCCTGCGCCGCGGTCGACACCGCATCGAATCCGATATACGCGAAGAAAATCACCCCGGCGCCGCGGACAATGCCGCTCCATCCGTAGTGGCCGAACTCGCCGGTGTTGGCGGGAATGAAGGGGGTCCAGTTGTCGGGATTGACGAACATGAACCCGAACCCGATCACGAGGAAGATGATCGCGACCTTGATCGCGACGACGATGTTGTTGAAGCCCGCCGACTCCCGGACGCCCACCACGAGCAGCGTCGTGAGCAGGGCGATGAGAAAGATCGCGGGAATGTTCAGGATGGCGCCGGTTCGCGAGAGTCCCTCGGCGGCCGAGTACGCGAAGGGTGCCTGCGTCCATTCCATCGGCATCGTGACCCCGATGCTCCGCATGAACGAGACGAAGTACCCCGACCATCCCACGGACACCGTCGCCGCACCGAAGAGGTACTCGAGGACGAGGTCCCAGCCGATGATCCAGGCGATGAACTCACCCAGCGTTGCATACGAATAGGTATACGCGCTCCCGGCGATGGGGATCATGCTCGCGAACTCGGCGTAGCACAGCCCGGCGAAAAGGCAGCCGGTTCCCGCCAGGATGAACGAGAGCACGATCGCCGGGCCGGCGTAGTTGGCTGCCGCCGTCCCCGTGAGCACGAAGATCCCGGCGCCGATGATCGCGCCGATGCCGAGCAGGGTGAGGTTCGTGGCACTGAGCGCACGCTTGAGCGTGGCCTCGTGCGACTCACCGCTCGCTTCGGACTGCAGGAGAGCGATGCTCTTCTTCGACCATAGACCCATGGGTTTCTCCGCGGGGGGACTCGGGCGGGGACCAGCGCAGGAAGACGCGGGGCAAAATCCCGTTGATCCAAGGGTTTGTCAATAGAACTGCGAGCAACTGCGGACGGGGGCGCAAGGTCAACGTCTGAAGACGTCAGGAGTCAGACGTCAGAGGTCAGGTTGCAGAAACGGCAACGGCATCGCAGCCGAGGTTTCTGACTACTGACATCTGACGTCTGACCCCTGACGTCTTCAGACGTTGACCTTGCGCTTCTGCCTTCTTTGGGTCTCAGAGGGAGTAGTTCGGTGCCTCCCTGGTGATCTGCACGTCGTGCGGATGCGACTCGCGGAGCCCCGCGGACGTGATGCGTACGAAGTCCGTCGCGCTCCGCAGCTCCTCGATGCTTCCGCACCCAACGTACCCCATCCCGCTGCGCAGCCCGCCCACCATCTGAAAGAGCACGTCGACGACCGGGCCTTTGTATGGAACTCGGCCCTCGATGCCCTCGGGAACGAGCTTGCGCGCTGACATCTCCCCTTCCTGGAAGTACCGGTCGGCACTCCCGTCCTGCATCGCCGACAGCGAGCCCATGCCGCGAATCATCTTGAAGCGGCGACCCTCCAGCAAAAAGGACTCGCCCGGGCTCTCCTCGGTGCCCGCCAGCATCGAGCCCATCATCACGCTCGACGCGCCCGCCGCCAGCGCCTTCACGATGTCGCCCGAGTACTTGATCCCGCCGTCGGCGATGATCGGAACGTCGCCGGCGCCGTCGACGGCATCGAAGATCGCCGTGAGCTGCGGCACGCCCACCCCTGTCACCACGCGCGTGGTGCAGATCGAGCCCGGCCCGACGCCCACCTTGATCGCGTCGACCCCACGCTCCGCGAGCGCCGCCGCGCCGTCCCGCGTGGCGATGTTACCGGCGATGATCTGCGCATCCGGGAACAGCTCGCGCACCTGCGACGTCGCGCGCAGCACGCCGTCGCTGTGTCCGTGCGCCGTGTCGATCACCAGCACGTCGACCCCCGCATCGACCAGCGCACGGGCGCGATCGATGAAATCGCCGCTCGCGCCGAGCGCCGCGGCGACGCGTAGCCGCCCGTGCTGATCCTTGTTCGCGTTGGGATGCTGACGGCGCTTATGGATGTCCTTCACCGTAATCAACCCGCGCAGCACGCCTTTCGTATCGACGACGGGAAGCTTCTCGATCCGATGCCGCCCGAGGATACGCTCCGCTTCCTCGAGCGTGGTGCCCTCCGGGGCGGTGATCAGGTTCTCTTTCGTCATCACATCGCGCAGCGGACGATCGAGGTTGCGCTCGAACTGCAGGTCGCGATTGGTGATGATCCCGACCAGCCGCCCGTCCCGATCCACGACCGGAACGCCGGAGATGCGGAAGCGGCGCATGAGCGCGTTCGCCTCCCGCAACGTCGCATCCGGACCGAGCGTGATGGGATTGAGGATCATCCCGCTCTCCGAGCGTTTCACGCGGTCGACTTCGGCCGCTTGCCGGTCGATCGACATGTTCTTGTGGATGACGCCGATGCCGCCCGCGCGCGCCATCGCGATCCCCATCTCGCTCTCGGTGACGGTGTCCATCGCCGCCGAGATGAGAGGGACGTTCAGCGGAATTCCGCGCGTGAATCGGGAGCTGGTGTCGACGTCCTTCGGATGGGTCACCGAGTGCCGCGGGATGAGCAGGACGTCGTCGAACGTCAGGGCGGCGTCGGCGCGCACGCGATCTGCGCCACGGGGGCCCTCGATGCGCGACGGCCCGCTTGCCGGGGGTGCCGGCGAAGCGGGCCGCGATGGTGGTCGAGTTGTGGTCGCCATGGCCAAAAGTAGGCGGCGACCCTGGCAAAGTAAAGTGACGCCTTACCCTCGCCCGATCGCGCGCAGCCGCCGCCGCATGCGCCTCGGCAAGAAGAACGTGGCCGCGAGAAGCACGCGCCGCAGATTCGCCGCACTCAGATCCGCCAGGCTTCCCACCCAGTAGTCGGTGACCACACGACGTCCCGCATTCGCGATGAGCCGCTGGAGGGCGAGGACCAACAGAAAGACGTCGTCCACCTCGCCGAGGAATGGAACGAAGTCCGGCAGCAGATCCATGGGCGACACGATGTACACGATCGCCGCGGCGACCAGCAGCTTGTCGACTCCGGAGACGCGGCGGTCCGTGAGCAGGCCGCCGAGGAGCCGGAGATATGCCGGGATCTGCCTGATGACCTCGACCAGCGTCCGCTTCGCGCCGGTGCGCGGCGATGCGGGCTCCGGCTCCACGCGCGGGCGTCGCGCTCCCTTCGTTCGCGCGCCGCGCTTCCCTTCCTGACCCTCGGCTTGACTGCTCACTTCGAGGCGCCTCCAGCATCGGTGGTGGGAGGCGGCTCGGTGGGTGGCGATGGCGCTTGGCCTTCACTCCCACCCGTTGCCGGCCCCGACGACGGCCGTGTCGCGCCTCGCTGAGGCGGACGCGACGCGGCGTTGACCACGTCCGATGCAACGGACTTGCCAGCCGCCGCCACGCCGGAGAGCACGCCCATCGCGCGACTCATGAGCCCCATCGTCTGTGCGATCGTGTCGGCCGAGAGACGCCCGGCGCGCATCGTGTCCTCGAGCCCCTCTGTGAATCGCTGGAAGACGCTTGCCGGCGATGGCTGCCGCTCGGCGTATCGCGATTCCAGAAACTCCACGTAGTCGAGGACCTGGTAGAGACGGTCGTTGGAGAGCGTCTCGAGCCTTCGCATGATCCGGTCACGCAGGAAGGGGTGCGTGTCCGAGCCGGCTCCTTCGTCGCCTGCCATGCTAGCCGCGCCAGCGCGCGCGCCGGCCGCGTGTGTCGATGTGAACGTAGGGCTGGCGGTAGCGGCCACTGACGTAGAGCCCGAGGCCGCCGGCGAGATCGGGATGCGACTGCTCGACCATCTCGACCGCGGCGGCGACGAGGTTCGCGTCCTCGCGGGTGACGCGTCCATCGCCATTCGCATCGATCACGACGTCGGCGGCGTCCCCCACCTGATGCCGGCTGTCCCGCGCCGCGCGCGGAACGCGGCGGTTGTACCAGGGCGTGCGGAACCCCGAGTTCACGGAGACGGCGAGCTGGACGGTGGCTGTGTCCGGGCGCCAGCGGGCGAGCTGCTGAAACACCAGCTCCAGCTTGTCCAGCAGGCGGCGATCGAGCGCCGCGTAGCGAGGCCACGTCGTCTGCCCGTCGGGCGCGACGAACGAGCCAAGCCGGAGGTGACGCGTCACTGGGAGGTTCACCAGCTCGGGAAGCACCTGCACGAACCCGTCGGGACGCGGCGCTGTGGCGCCCCGCCGCTCCGCCCGGAACGTCCCGATGCGGTAGCCGTCCAGAATCCCGCCGCGCTTCTCATCGAACGGCACCATGACCGCCAGGGTAACCCCGCTGAGAATGCGGCGCTCGATTCCCCGCATGAGCGCCAGCCGGTAGAAGCCGGGCACCGAGGGCGCGATCAACGTGTCCCCGTGCAGTGGGCGAATCGAATCGACCCCGACGGAGTCGGTGACCCGGACCCAGGAGTATTCGAGCTCCGTGGGATCGCCCTGCACCTCGAGCGGATACTCGACGCCGTCGTTGGGGAGCGCGAAGCGCACCTGCACCGCACCGCTCCGCCCGAAGGCGGTCGCTGACGGCGTCGCCGGCGGGACCAGTGGAAGGTGCGGCGTACCAAAGCGCGACTCGAGCAGCGTCTGCGGCGGCTCGTAGAATCGGAGGACCGCGAGGGCGGCGACGAGGAACATCGCCGCCGTCATCCATCGGGAGGTGAGCGCCGAGAGGAGACGCGCTCTCAAATGCGACCCCAACGCGCGCGCTGGCCGCGCGCGTCGATATGCGTGAACGGACCGTGCGCCCGCGTCGCCGAGTACACGCCCGCGCCGCCCACGAGCCCCGGGTATGCCGCTTCGACCCGATCCACCGCCTGGAGGAGGATGCGTGCATCGCGCGTGTCCACTCGCCCATCCCGATTCAGGTCGTCCATGCGCCCGTTCCGGTCATTGTCGACGAAGACATCGGCGGCGTCACCGTATTGGTGCCGGCTCGCGTCGGCCCGTCCCTTCCCCACGCCCTTCACGTTGTACTGCGGCGTTCTGAAGCCGGACATCACCGAGAGGTACTCCACGTCGTAGCCACGACCCACGAGGTCATCGATCACCAGCTCGAGCTTGTCGATGAGCTTCGTGTCGAGCACGAGGTACTTCGGCCAGACATCGCGCTGGTCCTTGGTGAGGAAGTCGCGCAGCCGGAAGTGCTCGGAGACCTGGGTGTCCTGGTTGTCCGGCGTCACCTCGATGAAGCCATCGAGGCTCGCGTACGCGCTCGAGCGAACCTTGCGCCGCTCGAACGGCCAGTAGCCCATCCGATAGCTGCCGACGCGACCTTTCACCTTGTCGGAGAAGGGACGCAGCGTGATGAAGGTGAAGAGAGATGATCTGGAGCTGTCGCGCAAGACGTAAACACCCGGCGTCCGAACGACCGTGTCACCGACCATCGCGCTCAGGACGGGGATATCGAGCCGGGCGAGGTACGGAAGGAACCTGGCCATCAGCTTGCCGCTTCGGCCCCGCAGGGTGTCCGCGCCGAGGAAGTCCGACTCCGACGCCGCTGGGAGCGTAGCGCTGCTGCTAACGGTCGATGACGTGGCGTCCCCCCCGGCGAACGCCGGCTGGGCCAGGCACAACGTAACGGCTACGGCGAGCGACCGGACCAGCCGTCGCGCGCCCAGTGAACCTGCAGCCACTGGACCCCCTTCAGGTAACGAAGTGCAGACGCCTCAAAGTAGGGCCAACCCGGCCTTTCGGCTACGACCTGGCCCGACGAATCCCCACCCTGACTGACCGCGCGGTCAGTCAATAGATGAAGACCGGGGTCCCGACCGGAACGATACTATACAGATAGGCGATGTCTTCGTTCCGCAGTCGAACGCATCCGTGGCTCACGGCCTGGCCGATCGAGCTGGGCTTGTCCGTGCCGTGGAGGGCATAACCATCGCCCAGCAATAGGCGGTGGGAGCCCAGAACCCCCCGGAATTTGCGCTGGTTGGTGCCGAAGGGCGGGATGACGACGTTGCCCGCCGCGACGATTTCACGCCCCTCCCCGGACTCGAGGGGATACGTCCGCCCATCCGCGTATTGCTTCACGACGTCGTTGCCGTCGACGGTGATCGACCCGCCGTCGGGCGTGGGGATCTCCTCGCCGCGCTTCAGCTGCTTGACGCCCAGCCCGCGCTTTTTCGCGTACTCGATGAAGTGCCAGTCCGGCGGTACCCACACCGGATCGATCTCCTTGCCCTGAACGACGAGCTTCCCGCGCGGCGTCTCGAACTTCCACTCATCGCGCCCGCCGTCCTTGACGAGGGTCTTCCCGCTCCCGGTCGCCACGCGAGTGGTGAAGATCGTCTCCTCCCCCTGCTTGTACCACAGGCGCCGCTCCTCGATGCTGACGACGATGAAGGGCTGGTCTCCCGGAGGCGCCGGGGCGGCTTCGAGGGCCCGCTCCAGGGAATCGCTCACCATGCCGAGGCGCTTCCGGATGTCGTCCAGGACTTCCCAGTTGTCGTTGAAGGCGATGCGGTTCACGTCGCGCTCGTAGCGCACCATGGCGGCGTGCTGCACGAGGAACCCGCTCCCGGCCAGGACGAGCACGAGAAGGCCGCTGGCGGTCAGCGCGATACGGGGGTCGTCGCGAAAGGCTTGGGCAAGACTCATCGAGGCAATTCGTGGAGGGCAATCAGAAAAAGTACACCTTCGTTCCGCGCGCCAGGTTGGGTAACACCGCGCGCAGATCGTCCGCCTTGGCTCGCACCGCACCCGGCATCACGTACGCCGAGTCGTTGAGGGGCCCGGCCGTCGGCATCGAGTAGATCACGGTGCCTCCCTCGAGCACGATCGCCACCGGGCCGAGGGCGCCTTTTACCAGGCGTTCGTCGGGTACCGGCACGCCACGATCCTCGTAGACCCAGCGCGGCACCTCCCAGCCCTCGCCTGCCTGGATGAGCCGCAGCACGGAGCGTGTGCCGCGCGGGATCGTCATGCGCACCGTGTCCGACCCCGTGCCGACCGTTTTTTCGGCGCCGATCTCCACCCGCATGTCCCGAAGGATCGCGCCCTCGCGCTCGAGCCCCATGTAGGCGCTGTCGACCGACACCGCGAGGTGGATCTCCTTGTCGACGCGCGCCTGACGACGCAGCAGCTCGACCATCACCTGGAGCTGCTTCTCCTCCGACGCGAGCACGGCATCGGCGCGACGCTTCTCGAACTCGCTCATGCCGGCACGCAGGCGGTGAATCTCAGCCCGGTACTTTCCACGCTTGTAGATGAGATAGCCGTCGATCGCGAGGACACCCAACGCGACGATGATGACCGCCGCGAGAAAGCCGGGGTGACGCAGCCGGAATTCACGAAAGCGCTCGCCGAAGCTCATCTCAGCACCCGATGTGAAACGGCCGGCCGTGGAGTCTGGGGCCGGCGGGCGCGAGGCGATGCACCGCGGATGAACGGCGCGGTGCGGTCGATGCCACCCTCGTCACCGCCGGACGATCGACGTGAGGTCGAGGATCGGCACGCCGACGGGCGAGCTGCGTCCCGTACGAACGCGCGCGGTGATGACCACGCCAGTGAGCGGCGCGATCGACCCCACCGCGTCGAGCATCGACGGGGGAATGGCGAGGTAGAGGAGCGCGTTCTCCCCATCGGGGCCGCGCGCGATGACGTACGGCTCATTCTCGGCGAGCTCACGACGGAGAGGGTCGGCCCGTTGAATCGGTGACAGCACCTGCACGTTCCAGCGGACGAGTACCCCGCGCGTGGCATCCGGGTCCGCCCGCAGGTCGGCGGCACTCACACGCGTCTGGACGGTCGAGTCGACGGTACGGAGCTCGCTTTCGCGCACCCAGCCCTCGATGCGCACGCGCACCCATTCGCGTTCGCGCGCGAGCGGGACGACGACCGCGCCCGACCCCACCCCGCCTATCGAGTCGCCCTCCGGCGCGACGCGAATCGCCGTCGGGCGGATTGGCGTGAGGCCGGTGCCGATCGGGTCGGGGGCTCGTGCGGGCGCGGGCGCGGCGGGAGGCGCCTGCGTCGTTTCTACCGATCCCGCCTGCTCGCGCGTCTCCGCCCGCGGCTCCGTTCGCAGCCGCGCGCTGGACATCCACGCAACGCGCCGAACCCGCACCCATTCACCGGCGCGCGAGACCTGCGTGAGCCCCATGCCATCGCGAAGATTGGCGACGATCGGCGCGCCTGCCCCGGGCGACGCGCGCAATCTCGCGCCGGAGGGCGCGCGGACCGACACCGCGAAGCTGTCGCGCCGCCCGCCAAGCAGGTCGCGATGGATGAAGCCCTCGAGCGTAACGCGGGAGAACGCGCCGCGGCGTTCCCGCACGCGCACATCGGTGCCCGCTCGCACGGTGGCGATCGGCGCGCCGCGCGGTGCCGCACGCAGCTCGCTGGGCGCGGTGACCGTGGCCTGCGCGAACAGCGACGATGCGGTGACGAGGGCTAGCAAGAACGAAACGACGAACATCGCTGGTTGCCGTGTGGGAGGGCGCGTACATTTCGCTGGCGCCCGACGCGCCGAAGTTATCAGTCGTACACCATTCAGCAAAGATGCCGAATCGACATCGGCGCCCGGTGGTGCTCGTCGTCCTCGACGGATGGGGGTATCGCACCGAGCGTGAGGGAAACGCCATCGCGCTCGCACGCACGCCCACCTGGGACGCACTCTGGTCGCGTGCGCCTCGCGCGCTGATCGAGGCGTCGGGCCTCGCCGTTGGACTGCCCGAGGGGCAAATGGGCAACAGCGAGGTGGGGCACCTCAACCTCGGCGCCGGCCGCGTGGTGCCGACGGATCTCGTCCGCATCTCGCTCGCCATCCGCGATGGCTCCCTGTTCGAGAACCCGGTGCTGAAGACGCTGTGCCGCCAGGTGCGCGAGCGCGGCACCACGCTGCACCTGTGCGGCCTGATCGGCGACGGGGGCGTCCATGCGATGGACGAGCACCTGTTCGCGCTGTTCGACCTTGCGGAGCGCGAGCGCGTCCCGCGCGTCGCGCTGCACGCGCTTCTCGACGGCCGAGATACGCTCCCGCGATCGGCGCAGGAATTCATGCGCGAGACGGTGGCGCGCATGCGCGGTCGCGCACGGGTGGCCACGCTCGGCGGCCGCTACTACGGCATGGATCGCGACAAGCGGTGGCCGCGCACCGAGTTGTGGTACAAGGCGATGGTCCGAGGCGACGGGGGCACCGCGACCGACCCGGTCGAGGCGATCAGGGATGCCTACGACCGCGGGGAGAGCGATGAGTTCATCAAACCGGTCGTGATCGAGAGCGACGGACGACCGGTCGCCACGGTGCGCGACGGCGACGGTCTCTTCTTCTTCAACTTTCGGGCGGATCGCATGCGCCAGATCGTGCGCGCATTCACCGACGAGCGATTCGACGGGTTCGACGCGAGCGACCGGCCGCGCGTGAGCGTGGCCGCGATGACGATGTACGACGAGACCTTCACCCTCCCCGTCGCCTATCCGCCGTTCGTCCTCTCGCGGATCGTGGCCGAGGTGTTGAGCGAGCAGGGGAAGACGATGTTTCGCACGGCGGAGACCGAGAAGTACGCGCACGTCACGTATTTCTTCAACGGCGGCTTCGAGACGCCGTACCCGGGCGAGGAGCGGCTACTGGTGCCGAGTCAGAAGGTGGCGACGTACGATCTGGCTCCGAGCATGAGCGCTCCGGGTATCACCGATGTGCTCTGCCGGGCCATCGAGGATCGGAACCACGATTTCATACTGTGCAATTACGCCAACGGCGACATGGTAGGCCACACGGGCGTGCTGAGCGCCGGCATCGCCGCGGTGGAAACGGTCGACGAGTGTCTCGCACGCGTGCTCGCGTCGTGCGAGCGTGCGGACGCGCGCGTCATCGTGACCGCCGATCACGGGAACTGCGAGATGATGATCGATCCGGCCACGGGCGGGCCGCACACGGCGCACACGACGAACCCCGTCCCGATCGTCATCGTGGATCCCGATGGCGACCGTCCGCTGCGCTCGGGTGGATCGTTGCAGGACGTTGGTCCGACGGTGCTGGCGATGCTGGACGTCGAGAAGCCGGCAGAGATGTCGGGGGTGGACTTGAGAGCTGGCGGCTGATCGGCCTCTCACGTTCGCGCGGCGCGACAGCGTCCACGGTTGTCGAACTGCGGTCGCGAGTGGAGATTTGGGGAACTCAAGGAGCTTGGCAGTGAACAGATTCACACTGGTCGGAATCGTGACGCTCGCACCGGCCGCGCTCGGCGCGCAGGTGGGGCATCTTCCGCAGAACAGCCCGTTCGAGGATGCGCCGAACCGTCAGGAGCTCACGACGTACTCGGGCTGGTACGCGGGCTCCAAGGGGTCCGCAGGGGTCGGCCCGCAGGCGGGACCGATCGTCGGCCTTCGCTACGCGATTCGCATCGGCGGACCGGCGTATTTCAGCGTGCACGCCGGGCACGCGTTCTCGAAGCGCGATGTCATCGATCCGCTCAACCCGCCCGCCACACGTCACCTCGGTAGCAAGGACGTGTCGCTGCTGTTGCTCGACGCGGGGATCACGCTGAATCTCACCGGGCAGAAGAGCTGGCACGGGCTCATCCCGTTCACGCGATTCGCCGCCGGAGTCGCCGCGAACGTCGGCAGTCGCCGTGACCCCGGGAACTTCACGATCGGCACTCCCTTTGCAATCGTCCTGGGCACCGGTGCTCGATGGGCTCCCGGCGGACGGTGGCAGCTGCGATTCGATGTCAGCGACCACCTTTTCCGCCTCAACTATCCTTCGACCTACAGCTCGATTCCCCAGGGCGGCGGCGCTCCGGTGTTGGCCGACAAGACCTCGGAGTGGAAGCACAACGGCGTTTTCTCGATCGGAGCGTCGTACATCATCTCTCGCTAGGCAGGAGCAACGTCCATGGCGCGCGATTTCGAGGACATCTTCCGGCTCGATGACCTCAACGACGACGAGCTGCGCGCGCTGGTTCGGGCACAGCTCGCCGACTACGAGACGGTTGACGCGGACAACATCCTGGTCACGGCATCGAACGGCGAGGTCGTGCTGGCCGGCCGCGTGGGGACCGAGGAAGAGCGCCGGATCGCCGAGCGCATTCTCGCCGACGTGATCGGGCTCAAGCGATACCGCAACGACCTGGTGGTCGATGAGATCCGCCGCGACGAGGAGCCCGAGGCGGTGGACGATCACCTCGCCGAGTCGCGCGAGCGCACCGGCGAGCCCATTGGCCGGCGACCGGAGAACATCGACGACGAGGCCGAGCATCTCGAGGAGGACCTCGAAGCCCAGATGTTCGGCACGCACGACGTGCAATCGGCGATCGAGCGCGGCACGGCCTGGAACCCGCCGGACGAGCCCACGCCGGAAGGGTTTGAGCCGGAGTCGCGGGAATAGCGGGTCGAGGGTCAGGGGCCAAGGGCCAAGGGGATGGTAAGGCAAACGGCGACGCTCCGCGTCGCCGTTTGCTCATCTGATGAGGCGGCAGCGGCGCCGCCGCGCCGCCCTTTCCACCCCCTTGGCCCCTGGCCCCTGGCCCCCGACCCATGCACTATGCATTCATGGCCCTCACGGAACCCCTCGACGCGGTAGAGGAAAGCCCCGTCTGGCTGGAGGTGAATGGCGCGCCCGCCGTCACCTGGATGTGCACGCCAGCGCAGCTCGATGAGCTCGTCGTGGGGTGGCTGCACGGCGAGGGGTACATCGAGTCGGCCGGCGATCTGCTCTCGCTCCGCCCTTGCGCGAAAGAGCTTGGATTCTGGGCGGAGGTTCCGCACGAGCGATACAACGACGTAGAGACCGCGGACCGGCGGCGCGTGCTCGCCTCCGGATGCGGCGCCGTCACGACGATCCTCGGCTCGCTCAGCTCGCTTCCCCGCCGAGCCGTCACCGCGCCGGACCTCGATCTCGCCCGCACGCGCGCGCTCTTCAAGGAGCTGTTCGCGCGCGGCGATCGGTACAAGGAGACGGGAGGCATTCACGCCGCGGCCCTCACCGATGGCGAGCAGCTTCTCCACCACGCCGAGGACATCGGGCGGCACAACGCGGTCGACAAGGTCATCGGCGGGGCCATCCTCGACGGTCGCGCGCTGGAGGGGCTCACCCTCCTGGTGACGGGCCGCATCTCGGGGGAGCTGGCGTTCAAGGCCGCGCGCGCGCGGCTCGGCGCGGTCGCGACGCCGTCGGTGCCGTCGACCCTGGCCGTCGAGATCGCGCGCAGCGCCGGGACGCTGCTCATCGGGCGAGCCGTGAGCGGACAGCCGCAGTTCCATCGTCCGTGACGGGATGTACCGGCGTCATCCTCGCCGGGGGGGCGGCGTCACGGTACGGGGGGCGACCGAAGGGACTCGAGCGGGTGGGTGGGCGCCGGGTGATCGACCGCGTCGCCGATGCCCTGGGCGAGGCGGCGGACGACCTCCTGCTGATCGCGAACGACCCGGCGGCGGGCGAGTGGCTGCCTCACGTGCGACTCGCATCGGATGTGCGGCTGCATCGCGGCAGCCTGGGCGGCATCCATGCCGCCCTCGTCCGGGCTGGGCGGCCCGTGCTCGTGGTTGCGTGGGACATGCCCTTTGTTCCGGCCGGGCTCCTGCGCATGTTGCGCGATGCGGGTACTCGCGCCGACGCGGCGCTCCCCGAGAGTGGATCCCGGCGCGGCCTCGAGCCCTTGTGCGCATACTATTCGCCGACCTGCGTCCCGGCGATCGAGCGGCGGCTCGATGCCAACGACATGCGCGTCGTCTCGTTCTTCGACGACGTGCGCGTCGAGCGCCTGCCAGAGCGCGAGGTCCGGCGGTTCGGGGACCCGGCCGTCCTCTTCATGAACGTGAACACTCCCGATGACCTCGCGCTCGCCGAACGGCACGCCGCCGATGATCTCGATCGTCGGCCGGAAGCATAGCGGAAAGACGACGCTCGTCGTGCGCCTGGTGGCGGAGCTCGTCAGGCGGGGACACCGCGTGACGACCATCAAGCATGGCTCGCACACGTTCAATCTCGATCCGGCGGCCACCGACACGTACCGTCACTACCACGAGGGGAACGCCGACAAGGTGGCGATGATCGCGCCCGACAAGTTCGCGCTCGTGGAGCGGTGGAGCGACGAGCTGGCTCCGGAGGAGGTGGCCGCCCGACACATGGCGGATGCCGAGCTGGTCGTGTGCGAGGGGTTCACACGGTCCGCCCTGCCCAAGATCGAGATCTTCCGTCGTCAGGCACACGACCGGCCGCTCTGGGACCCGGCCTCGGAGACCGCCGCGACCTGGCGCGCCGTGGTCACCGATGCGGATGACTTCCGCGCGCCGGTGCCTATCTTTCGACTGAGCAATGCGCGGTGGCTCGACGAGCTCGCCGCCTTCGTCGAACGCGATCTGATGAGTCCATGACCAGAGCCGTCCTCTTCGCCGCCGTCATGTTGGCCGCCTGTGCGCCGGCGGCGCCGGTCACGATCACGCCCACGCCCGCACGGCAGCGCGCCGCGCTGCGGTGGTGGGTCGACTCCGTGGTGGCGGCGCCCGAATTTCGCAGCGCCCATTGGGGCATTCTCGTCGTCGATCCCGAGCGCGGCGACACGATCGCTCGCTACAACTCGGCGAAGCTGTTCATGCCGGCGTCGAACATGAAGATCGTGACGGGGGCCGTCGCCTTGGCGCAGCTCGGACCGGACTATCAGTTCCGGACGACGCTCATCGCGACCGGCCCGATCGTCGACGGGACGCTGCGCGGCGATCTCGTCATCGTCGGGCGCGGCGATCCGAGTGCCAGCGACCACATGCGGGGCGATGCCATGCTCGCGATGCTCGAGATCGCGGACTCGATCGCGGCCCGCGGGATTGTCGCGATCGAGGGGCACATTCGCACCGACGGTGACGCGTTTCCTGGCGCGATCTACGGCTATGGATGGTCGTGGGATGAGGTCGACGAGCCCTACTCCGCCGGGGTCGACGAGCTCTATTTCAACGAGGGCTTCTCCCGGATCATCATCCGGGGCGGCGCGTTCCCGGGCGAGCCGGTCACCGCGGCCGTGTTGCCCTCTCGGGGATACCCGCGCGTGCGCATCGAGGCGCGGACGGTTCCGCCGCCCGATTCAGCGATGACAGCCGGGGATGGGCTCGCCACGCCACTGTCCATCCGCGTCGAGCGTGACTCGGCGCCGGGCACGGTGGTCGTTCGCGGCACGATCGCTCCCCATGACAGCCAGCTGGTGCGCTTCGCCCACGAGGCTCCGCCGACGGCGTACATCACGGCGCTCAAGGAAGCCCTCGAAGCGCGCGCGATGTCGGTCGCGGAAAGCGACTCCGCGTCCCGCGGGGCACCCGCGGGCCGGCGAGATACGCTCGCCGTCATTCTGTCGCCTCCGCTGCGCGACATCATGCCGGCATTCGAGAAGCCGTCACAGAATCAGATCGGCGAGATTCTCCTCAGAACGGTCGGTCTCGAGCGCACCGGCGCCGGTATTCCCGACAGCGGCCGCGCCGTCATCGAGCGCCAGCTGCTGGCCTGGGGCGCGACGCGGGATGGCTTCATCGTGCGGGACGGGAGCGGGCTTTCGCGGTACAACTATCTCTCGCCCGAGACGCTCGTGCGCGTGCTCGACGTGATGCGACAGGACACGGCGTTCCAGGTGTTCTATGACGCGTTGCCGATCGCCGGGGTCGACGGCACGCTCGCGAACCGACTGAAGGGCACCTACGCGGAAGCGAACGCCCGCGGCAAAACGGGGTTCGTCTCCCAGGCGCGATCCCTGTCCGGGTACGTGACCTCCGCCGATGGGCGGTTGCTGATCTACAGCCTGCTGTGCAACAACTGGACGGGCCCCGTGCGCACGGTGGAGCGCGTGCAGGACAGCATCGTCGCCCGACTGGCGGGCATGACGGCCGGCGCGCGTTAGGTGCTCACGGTCGCGGAGGCGGTCGCGCGCATTCTCGCCGACGTCCGCCGCGGCCCGGTGGAGCGGGTGGCGCTACCCGAGAGCCTCGGGCGCGTCCTCGCCTCGGCCGCCGTCTCTCCGATCACGATCCCGGCGTGGGACAACTCGGCGATGGATGGCTATGCCGTCCGCGCCGCCGACATCGAGCACGCCTCCGCGGACGCGCCCATCATGCTGCCGGTGCTCGAGACGATCGCCGCCGGCGGCTTCCCGAGCCGACCGCTGCCCCCCGCGTCCGCGATGCGCATCATGACCGGTGCACCCCTCCCCGCCGGGGCAGACACCGTGGTGCGGGTGGAGGACACGGATGGCGGATTGGCGGAGGTATCGATCCGAAACGCGCGCGATGCGCGCAAGAACATCCGCTATCGCGGCGAGGACATCGCCGAGGGGGCTTCCGTCCTCGAGTCGGGAAGCGTGGTGCACGCGGCGCAGCTCGGCGTCCTCGCGTCGATCGGGTATGCGCACGTCGACGTGTACGCGCGCCCGCGCGTAGCGATCCTGACGTCCGGCGATGAGCTGGTGGACCTCGACCGATTCGAGGAGGTTCGCGCCGGGCGCAAGATCGTGAGCTCCAACAGCTACACGCTCGACGCGCTCGTGCGCGCGGCCGGAGGCATCCCGGTGCAGGTGGGGACGGCGCGTGATGATCCCGCCGACATCCGCGACCGGCTGGAACAGGCCGTCGCCTGCGACCTCATCGTCACCTCCGCGGGCATCTCGGTCGGCGAGTTCGATCACCTTCGTCACGTGCTCGACGAGATGGGGGTGGACCTGAAGTTCTGGCGCGTGCGGATGCGCCCGGGCGCGCCGCTGGGATTCGGGCTGTTGCGCGGCATTCCGTGGATCGGGCTGCCCGGGAATCCCGTGTCGACGATGGTGACGTTCGACCTGTTCGTACGCCCCGCGATTCGCCGGATGCTCGGCCACGAGCGGCTGTTTCGGCGTCCGGTGCGCGTGACCCTCGAGGAGCCGGTGACCATCGGCGCCCGTCTCACGCACTTCCTGCGGGCGACGGTGCGGCACGGCGATGATGGCCGGCTGCTGGCACGCCTAACGGGCCCACAGGGTTCCGGCATCCTCACATCGATGGCGCGGGCGGATGCCCTGCTCATCGTGCCGGAGGAGCGCCCTCGCGTGGAGGCGGGCGAGAGCGCCTCCGCGTTTCTCCTCACCGAGGACACGCAGCTCGACGCCGCGTTCACGATGTGACGGGGGACCGCCTCGTTCGGGAGCTCGAGACGCGCTTCGTCACGACCACGGTCGACGTCCCGATCGCCGATGGGTCCCTCTCGATCATGAAGCCGCGGAACTCCGATGACCTCATCAGCGAAGCGGACTACGTTCGCGATGAGCGCCTGCCGTACTGGGCCGATGTGTGGCCCTCCTCGCTGATTCTCGCGACGCACCTCACCAACGACGCCGGCGATGGTCGCTCGCTTCTGGAGCTGGGATGCGGGCTCGGCATCGTGTCGACGACGGCGATGCGGTCTGGATTCGACGTGCTGGCGACCGACTACTACGAGGACGCCCTGCAGTTCGCGCGCGCCAACGCGTGGCGCAATCTCCGGCGCGAGCCCGCCGTGCGCATGGTCGACTGGCGCGCACTTCCCGCCGACCTCGGCACGTTCGACCGAATCGTCGCCGCGGACGTGCTGTACGAGATGGCGTACGCCGAGCTCGTCGCCGACGTCCTCGCCACAGCCCTCAGCCCGCGCGGCACGGCGATCATCGCCGATCCGGGGCGCGTCGCCGTCGACAAGTTCGTCGACGCGTGCGGGGCTCGCGGCCTCACGCGGATCGTCCGCGACGTCCATCCCTTCGCCGAGGGGACCATCCGCCAGAAGATCACGCTGTTCTCCATTCAGCGCGACCGATAGCGGACCGTATTTCTCCCCGAATCCGAACACAGTCATGACAACCCCCGCGCTGGTAGCGGGGTATGCATCAGAGCATCCTGCCTTTTCTCACGCCGCGCGCGAATGAGGAATGAGCAGTGAGGAGTGAGGACATCGCACGAGGGCGCTCCTCGAGGCGCATTCCTCACTGCTCGCTCCTCGTTCCTCATTCGTCAGTGGCGTTCTACGACCTTCATGGAGAGGATCATGGCGTTTTTCACACGCGCGCTCGTCGTCACGACGCTCGCGTTTCTCCCCGGTGTCGCCCTCGCCCAGCAGGGCAAGCCGCGGATTCTGTCCCCACGAGACACCACCACACAGACCATTGGTCCGGCGCATCTCGTGGTGGATTACGGGCGACCGTCGAAGCGGCGGCGCGAGATCTTCGGCAGCCTCGTCCCGTGGGGTGCGATCTGGCGGACCGGCGCCAACGAAGCGACCCACTTCCGCACCGACCGCGACCTCACGATCGGCACCATTCGCGTTCCGCGGGGCACGTACACGTTGTGGACCCTGCCGGCGCGTGAAGGCTGGACGCTGATCATCAACCGCCAGACCGGTCAGTGGGGCACGGACTACGACAAGTCGAAGGACCTCGGCCGAACCCCGATGCGGGTCGGCGCGCTCAGCACGCCCGTGGAGCAGTTCACGATCGCGATCGCACCCGCCGGCAACGGGACCGGTGTGCTGACGCTGAGCTGGGACACCACACAGGCAAGCGTTCCCATTCGCGTCGAGAAGTGACGCCGTGACGGCGCGCGCGGCGCCGTCGTCACCTCGGCGTGACCTTCAGCACGAAGTATCTCGCCGAGGCCGTCGTGCTTCTCGGGATCGCGTGGGCGGTGATCCGGTGGGTTGGGCGCTCGTTGCTCGACATCGCCGGGGGCTCACGCGATGCGGAGGGACGTCGCTTCCTCGAGAGCATGTGGGCTCGTCCCACCACGGCGCCGGAGCAGACGCCGCTCGCGCGCGCCGCCTCACGAGAGATGGCCGCCACGGGGCACGATGATCCGCGCTACACCGACCGCCGCCGTGTGCTCGACGTGACGTTTCGCGAGCTGCGTGCCGACGGCCCGGTCGCGGAGCGTGCGGCCGCGATGAGTGAAGCCGAGCGCCAGGCGATATACGACGATCTCGTGCAGCGTCTCGACGCCGGCGGCGTCTCCGATGCGGAGCGCGCGTTCGCGCTGGCGGTGGCAATGAGGCGGCTGGGCCTCACGGGCGGCCGCGCGGCAACGGAAGTAGTCAAGAAGCTCTAGGGGTCGAGGGATCGCGGGGTCGGGGGATGAAGGGCGCGGAATCGGCGCCCTGGACACCGCGACCCCTCGAACCCTCGACACCGGCCGACAGGCGCGCCGCGACCACCTCCGCGATGTCGACGACGGGGGTTCCTGCCTCCTTCGCCTTCGCACCGTCGGAGATCATCGTCATGCAGAAGG
>DATBIU010000098.1:0-42021 GCA_036556765.1 Gemmatimonadaceae bacterium
ATCCCTCGACCCCTTAGGCTCTACAGCGAATCCGTCCCGGCCGTCCTCGCGGGTACCGGCACCTGGCCCGCCTCACGCGCCTTGGCGACGCGGTGCCATACCGAGCTCGGTGTCGGGTTCATCCCCTCCGGCGACGCGAACACCATCGTGTTGTCCGCCGCGCTCGCCAGAACCTGGATCGTTTGCCCGGCCAGGATCGGCGGCCGTCCGCCCGACGCCATCGCGGTCGTGCTCTGTGGCATCAGGGTCAGCAGCCCACTCGGCGTAATCGACGCCGGCCCCGTGATGACCACCTGATCGCCCGCGGGGTAGGTCGCGACCATGCGGAAGCTCGAGGGCGTGAGACTGAGGTCCACGCGGCGTGCCCCGACGAACGCGGTCTGACTCGGATCGGTGAACAGGACCCACTCCCCGAACGGGCTGGATGTCTGGGCGGGGGTGTGCGCCGGCGTCGAATCCGTCAGCTTCGCCTTACGGAACAGGCTGCACGCGGGAAGCGTCGCGAGCAGCGCCAGTGCCAACACCGTCCTGCGCATGATCATGCTCCGGTTATGGTCCATCGTCCACCGGTCCGAAGTGCAGCAAGCATGCCGTGGCTCGTGCCCGTTCCCGGGCTACTAACTCACGCAGCGGTGGCGTCTTCCTCCTGGTACAGGCGATCGACGCGGTCCGCATACCGCTTCTCGATGACACGGCGCTTCACCTTGTGGGACGGCGTCAGCTCACCGCTCTCGATCGAGAAGTCGTGCTCGAGCAGTCCAACCTTCTTCGGGGTCTCGAAAGACGCAAGACCGGAGAGCTTCCGTAGGACCTCCTTCTCCATCTTGGCCTGCACCAGGGGCAGGTTGATCAGCTGCCGCCGGTCGGTCCACAGCAGATTCTTGATCTTCGCCCACTTCTCCAGGTGCTCGAAGTTCGGCACCACGAGCACGACCGGGAACCTGCGCTTGTCGCCCAGGACAACCGCCTGCGACACGTATTTGTTGGTCTTGATCGTGTTCTCGATCGGCTGGGGCGCGATGTTCTTCCCCCCCGCCGTCACGATGATGTCCTTCTTGCGATCGGTGATGGCGAGGAATCCCTCGCGCAGCTCCCCGATGTCCCCCGTGTGGAGCCAGCCGTCGGCGTCGATCGCCTCACGAGTTGCCTCGGGCTTGTTGTAGTACCCCTTCATCACGTGCGGACCGCGAGTGAGAATCTCGCCATCCGGGGCGATGACGACCTCGACGCCCGGAATCGGCCGGCCGACCGTCCCGATCCGGAAATGCTGCGGCGTATTCACCGCGATCACCGGCGACGTCTCGGTGAGCCCATAGCCCTCGAGAATCGTCAGGCCGGCGGCATAGAAGAACTTGTTGATCTCCGGTGCGAGCGGCGCTCCCCCCGACACGAAGTAGCGCATGCGCCCCCCGGTGCGCGCCTTGAGCTTCGAGAACACGAGCTTCTGCGCCACGCGATAGGCGAGTGCCAGCAGCCCGCGCGGCGTCCGGCCGGCGAGCGTCTCGTCCGCCCACTTGTCGGCCACGCCGCGCGCCCAGAAGAAGATGCGCTTCTTGACCTGCCCGCCCGCGAGCGCGTTCTCGAGCACGCGAGAGTACATCTTCTCGTACAGGCGAGGCACCGACATCATGACCGTCGGGCGCACCTCCTGCATGTTCGTCGGCACCGTGTCGATCGATTCGGCGTAGGCGATCGAGACGCCGCAGGCCATCATCAGGTAGTCGCCCATCCGCTCGAACACGTGCGACAGCGGCAGGAAGCTGAGCGCGACGTCGTTCCGGAACGGCAGGACGTCGGCGCAGACGGAGACGTTCGAATAGAAATTGTCGTGCGTGAGCATCACGCCCTTCGGCTCTCCCGTCGTTCCGGACGTGTAGATGAGAGTCGCGAGGTCGTCCGGCTTCGCGGTGAGCGCCTCGGCGCGATATCGGTCGGGGGATGGCGCCGACGGGACGTCCTTGCCGCGCGCTTCCAGCTCGTCGAAGGTGAGATCGACCCCCGGCCAGGTCGTGTCGCCGCATCCAATCACGTAGCGAAGCGCCGGAAGGCTCGGCCGCACCTCGGCGACCTTGGCCGCTTGCACGTCGGTCGACACGAACAGCGCCACCACGCCGGCGTCCTTCAGGATGTACGCGATCTGCTCCGCTGGCAGGGTGGGGTACACGGGGACGTCGACGAGCCCGGTCGTGAGGCAGGCGTAGTCGGCGATCGCCCACTCCGGTCGGTTCTCCGAGAGGATACCCACCCGGGCTCCGCGCTCGATCCCCAATGCGCGCAGCGCGAGGCCGATGTGCCGTACCCGCGTGGCAAGTGTGCGATGGGAGATCGGCTGGTATGCGCCGCGAACCTTCGACTGAAGCGCGTCCGGCTTGTCATAGCGCTCGACCGCTTCGAAAAAGAGCTGGGCGAGCGTTCCGGGAGTGGGGCGCGGGCCGCCACTCACGATCCGGCGGGTATCGACTGCGGTAGCCATGAGGGACGTCTCCCAGAGATGGCGGAAATCAGCGAGGGCGAATCACGGTCGTGAAGAGAAGGGGCGAGCCGGGGAGGGGCGTTCCGTCGGCGCGCAGCACCCAGACCTCCGTGACGAACGTACGGCGCGCTGTGTCACTCACCGCGGCCACCGGGAAGCGAATTCGCCGGCGGGCGCCTTCGGTGGCGTCGGTCGTATCGACACGCGACACGCGATTCGCCGCATTTGCCATGTACACGCGAGTCGTGTCCGTGTTCGTCGCGAGGTCCGGCGGGTCCACGATCGTGTACCGCACCCGCCAGAGCGGAACGGGAAGCAAAGTGTCCGTGCCGTTCACCGTGGCTCGGCGTGCCACCGCCACCACCAGAGCGCGCGCGGTGTCGTCGGCGATGTTGAACAGCACGCTGTCGACGAGCGGCGACACCGCGTACACGGTGTCCGGCGCCGGTGTCACCCGCACGGGAAGCCGTACCGACTGCAGCCCGGCGACCTGGGCGACGACATCGGCGTCGCCGGTGCGGAGACCGGCGACCGCGCCAGTGGCGCTGTCGACGCCGATGATGGCGGAGTCGTTTCGCAGCGCGAAGAACCGGATCGGGGCGCCGGGGATGACCTCGTTCCGCGAGTTGAACGCGCGAGCGACGATGGTCTGCACCACGCCCAGCGTGTCGCGCAGGCTGTCGCCTTCCGCGATGGCGGGGAGCATCGGTGGATCGATCTCGATCGCCACCGGCACCTCGGGATCGGTTCCCACCTCGGCGCAGGCGTACGCTCCGGCGATCGCGATCGCCGCGCACAGCAGTCCTCGCCGCCTCACGAGAGGCGCTCCGCCATGATCGTGGCCAGGTTGACGTAGGCCTGCGATGCGGCATCGGCCGGATCCCGCAGAACCACTGGCTGTCCCGCCGCGAACGCATCCGCGGTCGCGGCGGTGCGGGGGACCATGACATCGAACACCATGTTCCGCGGCAGGTGCTGCCGGACGTACTCGGCCACGCGTACGCAGGCGGCGTTAGTCGCGTCGTACATCGTGAGCACGAGGCCGTCCAGCGTGAGATCCTCGTTCACCGCGATGACGTCCTGAATCCCCCGCAGAATCTGCGGCGTCGTTTGCAGCGCGAGCGGCTCGCACTGGAGGGGCACGATGACGTGCTGGCTCCCCTCGAGCACCTTGCGAACGATGTCGCCGAGCCCTGGCGGGGTGTCGACCAGAACGACGTGACACCGCTTGCGCGCCTCCTCGAACAGCTGCGGGAGTAGCGGGGTCTCGGTGAGGAGCTCGTGGTACATGCGCTGGTCGACTTCGTGGCTCACGTTCCCCGCCAGCACGACGCGCATCCAGGGGAGCGCGGTCGGGAGCACGATCTCCCGGAGCGACTTCGCGCCGTTGAGGTAGTCGGAGAGTCCGTGCACGGCGTGGCCGCGTCGCAGCCCGACGCCATAACGCACGGCGCCCTGCGGATCCGCGTCGATGATCAGCGTCTTCAGTCCGCGGCGCGCGAACGCCGCGGCGAGATTGACCGCCGTGGTCGTTTTTCCGACGCCGCCCTTCTGGCTGACGACCGCGAGAACTTCACCCACGCGCTATTCGAGCTCCCGCGCGGGGTCCGCGGAGCCCTCGCTCGACGCGAGCTGGTCGAGCGTCTGCTGCGCGTGCCGCACCCACCGGTCCGCCTCGGCGCTCTTGGGTGGGTTGGACAGAAAGGCATGAAGGTGGCGCTGGGCGCCGCCCAGGTCGCCGCGCTTGAGCAGGAGATAGGCGAGACCGTAGTGCGCGCCGGAGAGCTGGGGGTCCAGCTCCAGCGCACGGCGGTACGAGCGCACCGCATCGTCGAGCTGGCCCGTCTTCGAGAACGCGATCGCCATGTTCTGGAGGATGCGCGGATCGTTCGGTTGATCCCGCAGCGCCAAACGGTACGACGTCAGTGCGGCGTCGAAGTCGCCTTGACGCTCGAGCGCGAGCGCCTCGGTGAGGTAGTCGATGCGCTTCGGCCTGATATGCTCGGAGTTCCCGCCGAAGACACGGCGCCACCAGGACATGGGATACGGGGCGATGAGAACGTGCGCGGCGGATGCCCGAGCGCGCGAGTGGACCTGCAGGGTATGCGCCAGACCGCTCCGCTGCCCCGCAAAGTTACCGACGTGCCACGCGCCCGGCAACCGCGCTCCCGCGCCGTGAAGCGCTTGCGTAGCTTACGCTTCGGTGGCCGCCACGATGGTGTCGGGCATCACGTCGGCACCACACCGTCGCCGCCTAACCGTCACCCGGAGTATTCGCGCATGAGCCCTCGACGCGTCGCCAGCGATCCCGCCCGTGGCATCCTCGAGGTCGAGTGGCCGCTCTTCGGCGAGCTCTCCCGAGCCCTGGCGCTGAAGGTCGCCCGCGCCTACAACCCCGACATGGTGGTCGGGATCGCGAACGCCGGCGTCATTCCGGGCGCGGTGATCGCCGCTATCCTCGACGTCGACTTTCATTCGATGATCGTGAGCCGGCGGTTCGGCGCTGACGAACCGCGCGACACCCCCGCCATCCTGGGCGCCGCTCCGGCGGCCGTCGTCGGCCAGCACGTTCTCGTCGTCGACGAGACGTGCGATTCGGGAGACACGCTCCGGCTCGCCGTGGCCGCGATCGTGAACGCCGGCGCCGCCGACGTGCGCACCGCCGTCGGGTTCCGCACCGGCAGCTACGCCCCCGACTTCGCCGCCCTCGAGACGGAGTCGCTGATCATTCTCCCGTGGGACCGGGAAGTGCTGGTGGATGGAGAGCTGGTGATCAGGCCGGAGTACGCGGAGGCCCTCAAAGACCGCGATGAGGAATGAGGACCGAGGAGTGAGGAATTCGATTGGCTGAAGCCGTCCCAATCAGTTCCTCATTTCTCACGCCTCATTCCTCATTGTCATCCTCACACGTTCTCGACAGCCTCCTCGTACGCGGCGCCCGCTCCCATCTGCTCGTACACGTTCGACATCACCGCGTGGTTTCCGAGCAGAAAGCGGCAGCGCTTGTCGCCCATCGAGCGACACTCCACCTCGAGGACCGCGATCTGCGCATCGGCAATGCGACCGAAGAAGTCGGCGAACATGCCCGTCGACAGGTGGCAGCCCGGATGGTCGAGGCCGGCGTCGGGATCGGCCTCGCCCCAGTCGGCTGAATCGAGCGTCGCAACCGCGTCGCGCAGGGATCCGATCCGGAGGGAGCCCCATCCCGCATCGCGGAAGTACGCCGACGCGTGCTGCTCGAACTCTTCCACCCCGAGCTCTTCGGGCTCGGGGAGCCCGCGCGTGCCGAGCCAGTGGCGGAACGAGGCGAACAGCGTCTCGCCTCCCGCGTATCCCGCCTCTTGCAGGTACGCCGCCGCCGCCGGTCCGGCGTCGCGAATGAGCGCCGTGCGGAGCGCGGCGAGCGATGGGCGGCTGAGGGCCACCATCTGATGTCCGGTGAGATCGAACGAGGGCATGTGGAATTCCTACGCTGAGTCGCGAATGCGGCGCAAGAGCTCGGCTTCATCGATCACGGTGACACCGAGCGACCTGGCCTTGTCGAGCTTGCTGCCGGCGGCTTCACCCGCCACGAGGAAATCGGTGTTCTTCGATACGGAGCCCGCTACCCGCCCGCCGTTCGCCTCCACGAGCTCCGACGCCTGCTGACGGGACAGCGAGGGCAGCGTTCCAGTGATGACGACCGTCTTCCCCGCGAGGGCACCGCCCGTCACCCGAGCGCGAGGCTCCTCGAGCTGTACACCCCGTGCGCGAAGCTTCTTGACCAGCTCGCGTGTGGTCGGATTCCGGAAGTACGCTACGACCGCGTGCGCCGTCGTCTCTCCGATGCCGTGCACCGAGAGAATGTCCTCCTCCGTCGCGCTGGCGAGGGCGTCGAGCGATCCGAAGTGACGGGCCAGCAGCTGGGCGGCGCCCGCCCCCACGTGCCGGATCCCCAGCCCGTTGAGCAGGCGCGAGAACGGTCGCGTCTTGGCCTCCTCGATGGCGGCGATGAGGTTCTCGGCGCTCTTCTCGGCAAACCGCTCGAGTGAGACGAGGTCGTCGACGGTGAGAGCGAAGATGTCGGCCACGTCGGTGACGAGGTTGGCGGCGACCAGTTGCTCGATGCGCGCGTAGGAGAGGCCGTGAATGTCCATCGCGCCCCGCGACGTGAAGTGCACGAGCCCTTCGAGACGGCGGCCGGGGCACGCGACGTTGGGGCAGTACACCGCGACGCCGTCCTCGTCACGCTCGACGGGGGTTCCGCACGCCGGGCATTTGCGCGGCATGCGCCATTTCCGCTCCGAGCCGTCCCGCCGATCGGGAACCGGAGCGATGATCTGCGGAATGACCTCCCCCGCCCGCTTCACCTGCACCCAATCCCCGACGCGCAGGTCTTTCGCCGTGACGAGGTCCTCGTTATGCAGCGTGGCGAGCTTGACGGTCGCGCCGCCGATCTCCACCGGCTCGAGAACCGCGAACGGGTTCAACGCCCCCGTGCGTCCCACGTTGACCTGGATGTCGAGGAGCCTGGTGACGGCGATGTCGGGCGCGAACTTGCGCGCGATCGCCCATCGCGGCTCTCGTCCACCGACGACGCCAAGCTCGTCCTGGAGCGAGAACGCGTTCACTTTCACCACCACGCCGTCGATCGCGAAGTTCAGCGACGGGCGAAGCTGCGATTCCACCTGGTGCACGAACCCCACGACCTCGTCGAGCGTGGTCGCGTGGATCCGGTTGGGGTCGACCGGCACACCCCACTCCGCGAGCGCGTCGAGGAGCTCCCACTGCGTCGCGAACGGCATCCGCTCGCCGTCCGCGACCGCCGCGGCGAATCCGTAGAATCGCAGCCCCCGCGCGGCGGTGATCGAGGGATCGAGCTGCCGCAGGGAGCCGGCGGCCGCGTTTCGAGGATTCGCGAACAGCGACTCCCCGGCCGACGCCCGCTGCGCGTTGAGCTGCTCGAAGGCGTCGAAGGGGAAGTACACCTCACCGCGAACCTCGATGCGTCGCGGCGGGCGGTTGGTGCGAAGCCGCAGCGGCACGTCGTGGATCGTCCGCAAATTCGGCGTGATGATCTCCCCCACCATGCCGTTGCCTCGCGTCGCTCCGACGACGAAAACGCCGTCCTCGTAGGTGAGGCTCACGGCCGCCCCGTCGATCTTCAGCTCGGCGGTATAGTCCCCGCGCGCCGAATCGCCAGCGATGCGCGCCATCCGAGCCGTCCACTCGCGCAGCTCATCGTCATCGAACGCGTTGCCCAGCGAGAGCATCGACACGAGGTGCGTATGCTTGGCGAGAACCCCCTGCGGCGGGGCCCCGATGCGCTGGGTCGGCGAGTCTGGTGTGCGAAGCTCCGGATGCGTGCGCTCGAGCTCCACCAGCTCGCGGAACTTTCGGTCGTACTCCGCGTCGGAGAGCTCCGGGCGATCGAGGACGTAGTATTCGTAGTTGGCGCGCTCGAGCTCCTCGCGCAGCGTCGCCGCGCGCGCCGACAGCTCCGCCATCCCCTCAGTCATGCGGCGCCTTCACGACTCCTGTACCACGGGTGGCGCCTCATCGTGCACGTGGGATGGCACCTCGACGTCAGTGGACAGGGGCATGCACAGAGGGGTGGGAAAGAGAGGAATCTGGCTTGAGGGTGGCCCAGCGGCCAAGGGGGCGGCCGGCCTCGCCTCGAGGCGCATTCCCCAACACATCGGACCTCCTGTAAGTTCCTGCCCTGGCCCCCGTCGCGAAGGGCGGGCGTCGGCGACTGGCTTCGACAACAGGAGAAACCGAGTGGACGAGACCGTACTCGCCGCCAGTCGCGGCGCCTTCCCCGAGGGACAGGCCGCGATCACACTGGGCGCCGTGGTGCACGGCGGGGCCATTCATCCCGAACCGACGGTGCGCATCGCGCTCTCGATGATGAATCGCCACGGATTGATCGCTGGTGCGACTGGAACCGGAAAGACCAAGACGCTCCAGCTGATCGCCGAACAGCTCTCGGCCGCGGGCGTTCCGGTGTTTCTCGCCGATGTGAAGGGAGACGTATCGGGGGTCGCGGCACCAGGCGAGCCGTCGCCGCGGGTGACGCAGCGCGCGACCGAGACCGGATACGCGTGGAAACCCACCGGATATCCGGTGGAGTTCCTGAGTCTCACCGGCGCGTTCGGAGCGCAGATGCGGGCGACCGTCTCCTCCTTTGGACCGCTCCTCCTCGCCAAGGTGCTGGGCCTCAACGAAACGCAGTCGTCGGTGCTCGCGATGGTCTTCAAGTACGCCGACGATCGCGGCCTCCTCCTGCTGGACTTCAGCGACCTGCGCGCCGTGCTCCAGCACCTCTCCGGTGCCGGTGCCGCCGAGCTGGAGGAATACGGGGGGATGTCGAAGCAGACCGTTGGCGTCCTTTTTCGCGAGATGGTGCAGCTCGAGCAGCAGGGCGCCGGGGCATTCTTCGGTGAGCCGGAGTTCGACCTCAACGACCTGCTCCAGGTGGCACCCGATGGCCGCGGCGTGATGAGTGTGCTCGAGCTCCGCGATGTGCAGGACAAGCCGGCGCTCTCGTCGACGTTCATGATGTGGATGCTCGCGCGCCTGTATCACACGCTGCCGGAAGCGGGCGATCTCGACAAGCCGAAGCTGGTGTTCTTCTTCGACGAGGCGCATCTGCTCTTCGACGGAGCCAGCGCCGCATTCCGGGAACAGGTGGAACAGGTCGCCCGTCTCATTCGCTCGAAGGGGGTCGGCGTGTTCTTCGTCACGCAGAGCCCCAAGGACGTGCCGGCCGATATTCTCGCGCAGCTGGGGAACCGGGTGCAGCACGCCTTGCGGGCGTTCACGCCCGATGACGACAAGGCACTGCGGGCCGCCGCGCGCACCTTTCCCAAGACGTCGTTCTACGACATTGAGGAGACGCTGACGACGCTCGGCATCGGCGAGGCGCTGGTAACCGTCCTCAACTCGAAGGGAGCGCCCACGCAGCCGTTCGTGGTGCACATGATTCCACCGGCGGCACAGATGAGCCCCCTTGACGACGGGGAATTGCAGCGGCGCCTGAACGCATCGGCGCAGGTACGGGAGTACGCAACGCCAGTCGATCGCGAGAGCGCACGTGAGATGCTGGCCGCTCGTGCCGCTGACGCCGCGCGGGCTGCCGCCGATCAGGGCGTCAGCGGTGCGCCCCCCGCGGCCACCACCGCGGGTCGATCACGCGCGATCCGCGAGCCGAAGAGCGCCCTGGAGCAGGCGCTCAGCTCCCCGCTCGCGCGCACCGTCGCCGGCGTCGTCACGCGCGGGCTGATGGGCGCACTCCTGGGCGGCACGCGACGACGCCGGCGGTGACGCCGGCACGTCTCAGGGAGCGCGGCCCGGCTCGTCGGGCCGCAGCGGCCGCAGCACCCCGCTGACCTCTACGTGCACGAGGTAGCCCTCGAGCCGATTCGGGATCTTCCTCCGGCTTGCGGCGGTCGAATCCGAGACGAGAACGCGAATGCACGCGGCGCCATCGCACAGGCCGATGGCCGTCCCGACCACGCCCGGCAGCGACATGAGCGAATCGGTGTGCGTCGCCAGCACCTCTTCAATGGTCCTCGACGGCACCCTCGCCTCCTCTTCATGCGCGGGGCGGCCGGTGCAGCGCGTCAGCGTGCATAACGCGACGACACCGGCCGCCAGCGTGTGATGCCTCACGAGGGCGCCCTACGGCCGCGGGACAATGATGAACGTGCCGTTGCTGCTGCCGTCGGGATCGTGATTCGCGGCGGACTGATAGGTGAACCCGGTCCTCGTGACACTGGTCACGGTGTATCGGATCTGCGCCGCGCCGAGCGAGATCGACGGGAAGAGCACGATGCAGGTCCCGTTGCCGCCCCCGCTGCCGGTCGTGCACGTGTTCGCGTTCAGCCCGGACCGGCTCCAGCGGCCGACGACCGTCGCGCCATTGAGCGGCGCGTGATTCGCGTCGTGCACGGTGATCTCCACCGTGGCCGCCCAGCTCGTGGCCCCTCGCATTGGGAACGCATCGAGATCGCCCACGTGCATGCCGACGCTGGGCGGGGCGACGGTCGTGCTCGCCGAGCGCTGATCGTTGGCCGCGTTCTCGTCGGCGAAGCCGTGGGCCGCGGTCAGCGTGTGCGCTCCGAGCGTTGCCGCGGCCGTGCTCCACGGGAAGGTGAGGTTCGTGCTCGCGCCGGCGACAAGTCCGGCCACGCTCTGCGTTCCGATCCGCACGCCGTCGGTCGCGTCGTCGAGCGTCACGTCGAAGCTCGCCGCGACGTCCTGGTTCCCGACGTTCCGAACCGCCACGACGACGTTCGCGGTCGCTCCCTGGGTGACGGAGGCGGGTGCGCTGACGCTGGTAATCGCGACGTCGGTGAGTGGCGTCGGAGGCGGTGCGTTGCCGCCATCGATCGCCACGTCGAAGTAGTCGAGCACCAGGTCCAGCCGGTTCGCGATCGTCTGCGTGGAGCTGCCGGCGAAGAGGAGGGCCACCGGACTCTTGGTGGCGTCGTCGGTGACGATGAGTGAGCCGGAATCGCCCCCGCCGCTGAACCCGGCCGGCTCGATGATGAGCTGGTCGACGAAGCGCGCCGACTTGGTGCAAAAGATGAACACGACTTCGTAGCAGATCGTCAGGGTGGCGTTGATGCCGGTGATCGCGCCCTTCGTCAGCTTCGTCGTGCGGCCGAACTTCTGCACCAGAAGCCCGAGCAGGGCGGTCTTGTCATCGAAGAGACCATCACCGTTGGCGTCGCCGAAGATCGTGGTGCCCGGCGCGCCGTAGCCGTCGTCGGTGGGGGTGCCGAACCCGACGTCGTTGCCGTTCACCTGCGCGATGGCGGCGTCCATCGTGTTCGTCGCCGTGCTGGTGAAGACGATCGGTCGGAAGGCGGCGAGCGTGCCGATCTGGTCGGCGGCCGTGCCCCCGTCGAAGGTGCCTGGCTGCAGCGTCGCGTCCCCGATGGTCGCGCCGTTGCTGTTGGCGAGCACGTGGTTGTTGCTGAGGATGTGGACGACGCCCACCGCGTCGACGACGCGGGCTCCGATGGTCCCGGCGGTAATCGCCGGATGCCCAACGGAGAAGCCGAGCGGGGCTGGCCGCTGCTTGGTCGTCGGATCGCTGAGGGCCATGATCAGCCCGGTCACCTCCGCGCGGACGGGGATGCCATCGATCGCGCGCGGCACTCCCCGGGTGGAGGACGACGTGACGAAGACGCGAACACCGGGTCGCCCGTTCGGCATCAGGCCGACCGCCGTCCCCACGACGCCCGGGACGCTCAGGAGCGCATCGCGGTGGCGATCCTGGGCCTTGACGGCGAGGCGGACCTCGGACGTGCGCGAGGACTCGACGCGTGGTGGGGGCGTGGGCCCGGTGAGTCCGGCGTGGTCATCGGCGCACCCGGTCAGGGTGCCAGCGAGCGCGAGGCCGACGAGGGCTGTCGCGCGCGGCGGGGAGAGGGAGATCATGGAGTCGCTCCTGCCAGGGAGGAGGACGGACGCCGTCGCCCGTAGGGGGACCATCATGATGCCGTCGCGTCCACAGGGCAAGGCACTGCGCGCGCAAACGTATGGCGTCGTGAGGCAAAAAAGAGGCGGCGCACCTAACGGCGCGCCGCCCGTACCGGGCTCGGCCGCCGCTCGCGCTACCCCTTCGACTCCTCGTTGATCACCGCCATCGCCACCGAGACCAGCCGCTCCAGCTCCTCGTCGGCCACCTTCGGCAGGAGCGTCTCCGCCCACATGTGGTCCTCGCTGTTCGTGTAGCGATCGAGGAGACGCCGCAGGAAGGCCACAAGCGCAATGCGCTGGAGCTCCGAGCGGCGTCGCTCGACCTCGGCCGCGCTTTCCTGCTCCGAGCGCAGGAGCGTCTCGAACCGATGCGCGTTCCGCAGCGCCTTGGCCGTCAACGACGCGACGACCTGGCAAAACCGGACGTCGCGGTCCGAGAACGGCGCCGCGTCGCGCTCGGTGCGCAGGAAGATCGCCCCGATGACGGTCTTCCTCCACTGAATCGGGACCACGATGATCGACCGCACGTTGCGATGCTCGAGCGCCTTCCGGGCAGCGCGCATCATCGGGTCGTTCGTCGCGTCGGGGATGAACACGGTCTCCCCGGACTCGAAGGCGCGCTTCAGCTCGGGATAGCGATTGAGGTCGACGATGAGGTTGCGAATCGTCGGGTCCTCGTAGCTCGCGACGAGCCGCACGTCCTGGGAGTCGCCCGTGAGGTAGATCGAGCAGCGATCGAGCCCGAACGTTTCGCCAAGCTTGCGCGCGATGGCCTGGAGGACGTCGGTGAAGTGCAGGGAAGCCGAGATCTCCTGCAGGATCTGCACGACGGCGACCAGGTGATCCCGCTCGTGCTCCAGCTCCTTGATCCGTTGCTCGAGGCGACGGATGCGCTCGGTGGATGACTCGAGCGTGAGATCAGGGGAGCTGGTTGGCGTACTGGTCATCGACGGCGTCGCTGTGCTGGTTGAACTCGGGGCTGTCGAAGCGCACCACGCGGTTGCGCCCGAGCTCCTTCGCGACGTAGAGCGCATCGTCCGCCGCCTTCACCAACGCCTCGCGATGTCCGATGCGCGGATGCGGAATGGCCGCGACGCCACAGCTCATCGTTCGCCGAATCGAGCCGCCCTCGAACGTGAAGGTGTGTGACTCCACCTGCTGACGAGTCCGTTCGGCGAACGTCACCGCGGCGTCGAGCACCGTCCCCGGGAGCAGCACGATGAACTCCTCTCCCCCATAGCGTCCCACCTTGTCGATTTCGCGCGCCGACGCCTTGAGGATCTCCGCCAGCTGCTGGAGGACCGCATCCCCCGCTTGATGCCCGTATGTGTCGTTGACCGACTTGAAATGGTCGAGGTCGAACATCACGCACGCGAGCGGCTCGTGCAGCCGCACCGAATGCTCGAACATCTCGTGCAGGAGGCTCTCGACGTTCCGGCGGTTGTGCAGGCCGGTGAGTCCATCGGTGACGGCCACCCGGCGGAGCTCCTCGTTCACCTTCGCCAGCGTCTCGTTCGCGCGCGTCAGCTCGTCCTGGAGCAGCTTGATGCGCAACATCGACTTCACGCGCGCTTCCAGCTCGGCGAAGTTGATCGGCTTGGTGACGTAATCGTCGGCGCCCGCGCCCAGTCCCTCGACCTTGTGCTGCACCGTGTCGAGGGCGGTCTGCATGATGATCGGGATGAAGGGCAGCGATGCGTCGGCCTTGATCTGTCGCGCGACCTCCATCCCATCGATGCGCGGCATCATGACGTCGAGCAGGATGAGATCCGGAGGCGACTCGTGAACGCGCTCCAGTGCCTCCTCCCCGTCCGCGGCGCTGTCGATCACGTATCCGCTCGCCTCGAGGCGGGCGCGGATGACCTCGACGTTGTCCTCGTGATCGTCGACGATGAGAATTCGCGTCGGTCTGGCCTCGTCAGCGGCCATCGCGCTTCCCAAGGAACTTCTGCACCTCGCTCACGACGGCTTTCGGCTCGCACGGCTTGGCGAGGTAGCTGTCGCACCCCACTTCCATGGCCTTCTCCCGGTCCGAGGCGAGCGCGTGCGCGGTCAGGGCGATGATCGGGATGTGCCTCGTGTCCGGATCGCGCTTGAGCACCTGCGTCGCCTCCCATCCGTCGATGATCGGGATGGAGATGTCCATCAGGATGAGGTCGGGCTTCTCGGCGCGGGCCTTCGCGATACCTTCCTCGCCGTTGAGCGCCTCCATGACCCGGTATCCGAAGTGCTGCAGGATGGTGGAATAAACGATGCGGTTGTCTTCGTTGTCTTCAACGAGCAGCACCGTCTTGGAATTGTCGGTCATGCGAGTCCTCAAACCGAGATCGACCGAGACGGCGAGCTCGAGCCGTCCGCCAGGGAAGCGACGACGAGGTGGATAGGGGGTACCAGGCTCTTGCCAGCGACACATACCGCGGCGCTCGGGAAGAAGCCGATTGCCGCGCCGCCGGGCCCCGGAGTGTTGACCCGCGCCGAGCGTCGGCGCGAGAAGCAGCAAGATTCTTACCAGAGGAAGGAGCGCGCACAATGGCACGATCCGCTGATTTTCTTCGCACCAGCGCTGGCGAGCGCCGGCCGCGCCCGGAGCACGCGGACGAGGACGGCAGCCCGTACGACGTGACCGCGACGCCGGAGCCTCGCGGCCGCAGCTACGAGGAGGAGAGGGATTGGCGCGGACCGGGCCTCCTGGGCCTCGGGATCCTCGCCGGGGCGCTCGTGGGTGCCGGCGTGGCCCTGCTCCTCGCGCCGCAGAGCGGCGAGGAGACCCGTGAGCAGATCGCGATCCGCGCGCGCCGTCTGGGGACCCGCGCGGACGCGGGGTGGGACGACCTCCGCGAGGAGCTCCGCCGCCTGCGCCGCCGGTCACGCCGTGCGGCGACGAGAGGCCGGTGGAAGGTAGAGGACCTGCTCGATTGACGAGGACGAAGAACGAGGACGAAGAACGAGGACGTAGAACGAGGACGAAGAACGAGGACTGAGGAGTGAGGAATCGATCATCTGCTCCTCCCTCGGTCCTCGGGCCTCATTGGTCACCTTATTTCTTCAGCTTCGCAAGCTCCGCAGCGGCCTCGGCCTTGTAGTGCTCGTCGTTGTAGTCCGTCGCCGCGCCGTCGATCACGTGTTGATAGTGCATGCGCGCTTGCTCAGCCTGGCCGATGTCTCGGTAGATCCGAGCCAGGTCGAGATGGTGGGCCAACCGCTCCGGGTCCACTTCGACGGCTCGGGACAACAGCCGTACGGCCTCGTCCCACTTGGCCGAGCCGAGGATCTGCCCGCCCAGGAAGCTCTTGGCGAAGAACCGGGCGATGCCCGGGAGCCGCCGCACCTCGGCATGCCACATCCCCATCACGTGGAGCGCTCCCGGATGATCGGGATCCAGTCGCAGCGCCTCGAGCGCCTCCTCTCGCACCACCTTGCCGTACTTCACCCGGTCCTTGGGCCCGTGCGATAGCGCGACACGTCCCACCGCTCGCGCGAGATGGAAATGCGCCTCGGCATCGCTGGGGTTCACCGCCACCGCGAGGCGCGCGAGCCGCTCGGCACGCCGATACATGTCGGCGCGCTTCTCCTTGTCCGGCTCGTACTCCGCGAGATCGGCGAGGGACCGCGATGCCTTCCACAACGCATCATAGCCGGCGGAATCCTCAGCAATGGCCGCCTCGTAATGCGCGACCGCCTCGACGGGGCGGAGCGCGGAATAGGCCTCGTCGCCGCGCGCGACGTGATCGCTTCCCTGCGCCGCCAGCGGCGCCCAGGCGAGAGAGATCGCTATAACCGGAATGATTCGACGCATATCGGGAGACTAGCGGACGTCGCATCGGTGCGCCACGATGGTGCGGCGATTCGACGACGACTGGCGGTGGAGCACTCCATGCGACGAGCGAAACATGCTGGATGTCATACCCCCAAGGGACCCGAATGCTCGCGCAGCGCCTGATCGAGCGTAAACGCGACGGTGGGCGAATCGAGCCGGGCGAATGGCGCGCGCTCGTGCTGGCGTACGCCGCCGGTCACGTGCCCGACTACCAAATGGCCGCACTTCTCATGGCGGCGTTTCTGCGCGGTCTCGATCGGGGCGAGACCGTCGCGCTCACCGAAGCCATGATGGCAAGCGGGCTTCGGCTTGATCTGTCGCATGTGCGGTCGCCTCGCGTCGACAAGCACTCCACGGGAGGCGTGGGCGACAAGGTGTCACTCGTACTCGCCCCGCTCATTGCATCTCTCGGCGTCACCGTTCCGATGATGAGCGGCCGCGGGCTAGGACACACCGGGGGGACGCTCGACAAGCTCGAGTCCATCCCTGGAATGCGCACCGATCTGACCATTCGGCAATCGGTGCAGCAGCTCGAGCGACTCGGCTGCGTGCTCATTGGGCAAACGGACGAAATCGCGCCCGCGGACAAGAAGCTCTACGCGTTGCGTAGCGCCACCGCCACCGTCGAATCGACCCCGCTCATCGCGTCGAGCATCATGAGCAAGAAGCTCGCGGAGGATCTCACCGGGCTCGTGCTCGACGTCAAACGCGGCTCCGGCTCCTTCATGCCCGAGCTCGATCGCGGCATCGAGCTCGCCCGCACCATGATCGAGCTGGGCGCCGATCACGGCTGTCCGGTGATCGCGCTGGTGACGGCGATGGACCGTCCGCTCGGGCGAGCCTGCGGCAACGCGCTCGAGGTCGAGGAAGCCATTCACGCGTTGCGCGGTGAGGGCCCACCCGACCTCATGCGCGTCACTTACGCGCTGGGCGCCGAGATGCTCCAGATCGCGGGAGTCGCGCATTCCCGCGAGGCGGCATGGCGCGACATGGAGGTCGCGATCTCGACCGGGCGCGCCGCCGACAAGATGCGGGAGATCATCGACGCGCAGGGAGGCAACGGCGGCGTGGTGGACGATCCGTCCGTGCTGCCACAAGCCAGCGCCTGCGAGCTGTACGACGCCCCTCGGCGAGGCTTCGTGGCACGCGTGGAGCCTCGCGCAGTCGGCCGGGGAATCGTGGCGCTCGGCGGCGGCCGTCAGCGCGTCGACGACCCGCTCGATCCGGCCGTCGGGTTCGTGATCACCGCGAAGCCCGGCGATTGGGTGGAGCAGGGAGAACCGCTGGCGACGGTATTTGCCCGGGACGCCGCCGGCATCGAGACCGGGCGGGCGGCGCTCCGCGATGCGATCGCGATCGCCGATGAGGCCGAGCCGCCGCTCCCGCTCGTCTCGCATCGCGTGACGCTGGCGGGGGTGGAGGCGTACGAGGATTAGCAATGAGGAATGAGGGCGGAGGAATGAGGAATCTTTTCTTTCCTCACTCCTCCCCCCTCATTCCTCGTTCAAGAACTAAATATCGAGATTACTGACGAATCTCGCGTTCTTCTCGATGAAGTCGCGGCGCGGCTCGACCTCGTCACCCATCAGCATCTGGAAGATCCGGTCGGCCTCGACGGCGTCTTCCATGTCGACCTTGAGCAGCGTGCGCTTCTCCGGGTTCATCGTCGTCTCCCAGAGCTGCTCCTTGTTCATCTCGCCAAGGCCCTTGTAGCGCTGCACCACCACGCTGCCGCGCCCATCGCCGTTGCCGAGCCGACCGATCAACGCATCCCGCTGCTGGTCGTCGTAGGCATAGTACTCTTCCTTCCCCTTCGCCACCCGGAAGAGCGGTGGCTGCGCGATGTACATGTAGCCCGCCTCGATCAGCTCGCGCATCTGCCGGAAGAAGAACGTGAGCAGCAGCGTCCGGATGTGTGCTCCGTCGACGTCGGCATCGGTCATCAGGATGACCTTGTGGTAGCGGGCATTCTCGAGCTGAAACTCGTCCTTGATGCCGGTGCCGATGGCGGTGATGATCGTGCGGATCTCCTCGTTCGACAGCACCTTGTCGATGCGCGCCTTTTCGACGTTGATGATCTTGCCGCGGAGCGGCAGGATCGCCTGGAACATCCGGTCGCGCCCCTGCTTGGCGGATCCGCCGGCCGAGTCGCCCTCCACCAGGTAGAGCTCGCAAAGGGACGGGTCGGAGAGCGAGCAGTCGGCCAGCTTGCCGGGCAGGTTGCCGACGTCGAGCGCCGACTTCTTGCGCGTGAGGTCTCGTGCCTTACGAGCGGCCTCGCGCGCCCGGGCGGCAGAGACCGCCTTCTCGATGATGATGTTCGAAAACCGCGGATGCTCATCGAGGTACTGTCCCAGCAGCTCGTTCACGACCGTCTTCACCGCCCCTTCCGCTTCCGAGTTGCCGAGCTTCGTCTTCGTCTGCCCCTCGAACTGCGGCTCGCGGATCTTGATCGACAGCACCGCCGTCAGTCCCTCGCGAACGTCGTCACCGGTGAGGGTGAAGTCGGCCTTCTTGAGGAAGTTCCCCTTCTGCGCGTATGCGTTGATCGTGCGGGTGAGCGCCGACTTGAAGCCGGTGAGGTGCGTGCCACCCTCGTGCGTGTTGATGGTGTTGACGAACGAGAAGATGTTCTCGTTGTACCCATCGTTGTACTGCAGGGCGAGCTCGATGCCGATGCCGTCGCGCTCCGTCTCGGCGTAGAAAATGTCGGAGGTGAGCGTCTTCCGCGTGCTGTTGAGGAACTGGACGAACTCCTTCAGTCCGCCGCGCGCGTGGAAGGTCTCGGTCTTCTCCGTCCCTTCCCGCTCGTCGGCGAGCGTGATCGTCACGCCCTTGTTGAGATACGACAGCTCGCGCAGGCGCGTCGCCAGCGTCTCGAAGTCGTAGAGGACCTCGGTGAAGATCTGGTTGTCGGGCTTGAACCAGACCTTCGTGCCCGTCTCCTTCGCGCCGACCTTGCCGAGCACCTTCAGCTTGGTCGTCGTGTTGCCGCGCGAGAAATCCATGTAATGCTCGCGCCCGTCGCGTTTCACCCAGACCTTCAGCGATTCGGAGAGCGCGTTCACCACCGACACCCCTACGCCGTGCAAGCCGCCGGACACCTTGTACGTGGCGCTGTCGAACTTGCCTCCGGCATGGAGCACCGTGAGCGCCAGCTCGACACCAGGGATCTTCTCCGTCGGATGCACGTCGACCGGGATCCCGCGGCCGTTGTCTTCCACGGTGACGGAGTCATCCCGATGCAGCGTCACGGAGACGCGCGTCGCGTAGCCGGCGAGCGCCTCGTCGATCGAGTTGTCGACGACTTCGTAGACGAGGTGATGAAGTCCTCGCGCCGACGTGGACCCGATGTACATGCCCGGGCGCTTGCGCACCGCCTCGAGGCCTTTGAGGACCTGAATCTGACCGGCGGTATAGCCGTCCGGCTTGGTCACGGTCTTTGCCATTTCGCTCTGCACGTCCATCTGTGGGATACCGAAAATATACCGAATCGGCCGCTGGGAGGGAACAGGGAAATGTAAACCTTAAAGTGCCAACATTCAAGGAGTTAGCGCATCATTTGCCAGCGGATGCGAACGACTCGCGCGCGCTCGGCCGTGGCGTTGATCGAGGCCAGCAGCTGCGGCTCGAGCAGCGACAGCTCGTTCATCCACGCGCTCGTCTTCACCGCCACGAATAGCGTCCCATCGCGAGCGATCGAGAGCGGCTCGGTGACCAGCGCGATCTGCGCGCCGACCAGCTGCCGCCATTCCGGAATCACCGACGCCTGGTCCACCCGTCGCGCGATACCACTTTGTTCGAGGAAGCTCGACAGGGCCTCGCCGATCGGCCGAGGCCGGTCTTTCTTTCGATTCCCGCCGCGTCCCCTCATTGGACGCCCGGCAGGAGCTGTCCATCCTGCACGCGCCAGCGGTCGAGCCGCGTGAGGTCGCTCGGAATGTCCGTTGCCCGGGGCACGGCGAGAATCGTCTGGCCGCGCCCGGCGCCTTGCAGCAGCTCCAGGATGCGGGCGGTTCGGCGCTGATCGAGCTCGGCGAACGGATCGTCGAGCAGCACGATCGGCTCCGCCCCCGCTGCGGCGCGGAGGGTCGCCGCCTCGAGCAAACGAAGCGCGATCGCCGCCGTCCGCTGCTGCCCGGCCGAGCCGAACGTGCGCAGATCGCGGCCATCGAGCGTGAGCTCCAGGTCGTCGCGGTGTGGTCCCGCGTGCGTGAGGCCGCGCTGCACGTCGAGCGTGCGACGGCGCGCCAGCGACTCGAGCAAGGCCATTTCCGCGTCGTGGTCGGCGCAATCGAGCGGCGACACGTATCGCAGCGCGCTCCGGCCCGACTCCCCGACGGCCGAGCATAACGAGGCGAAATCGTCGGCGTGGGCGCGAACCCAGGTGCGGCGGGCACGCCAGAGGAGCGCTCCCGCCTCCGCCAGCGCCGGCTCCCACACCTCGATCGCCCCGTGCCCGCGCGCGCCCGCCGCGTCGCGCAGGGCCGCGTTCCGGCGCGCGAGCGCACCGCGGTATCGTTGCAGCGCGGCGAGGTAGAGACGTGACGTCAGCGACAGCACGACGTCGAGGAACCGTCGCCGCTCGCTCGGCGCCCCGGCCACGAGCTCCGCATCGGCCGGGGAGAAGATCACCGCCGGGAACGCGCCGATCGCGTCCGCGAGCCTGAGTGGCTCCGCGCCGTCGATGGTGGCCTTCTTTCGACGCGTCTGCCGCTGAAAGCCGACGGCGATGTGCCGCGCGGCCGCATCGCCTAACGTCGCCGCCACATGGAAACCCGTCGCGCCGAACCGCACGAGATCGACATCGCGGGCGCCGCGAAAAGAGCGCAAGATCTGGAGATAGTAGATCGCCTCCAGGAAGTTCGTCTTGCCGTGGCCGTTCTCGCCGACCAGCGCCAGGCCCTCCGCCGGTAAGGCGACCTCCACCGGGGCGAGGTTGCGAAAATCGCGCAGCGACACGCGGTCGACGCGCGCGCGCGCGGTGCGCTCCGGTGTCATCACCGCCGCGAGCTCGCTCACGGGATAACCGTCACCGTGTCGGCGCGCGCGATCGCGAAGTTCTGGTCGTCTTCCACCACCGCCTCGACGATGACGCGGGTTCCCGTGGGCACGGTGTCGATCACCGGCAGGCGGAACTCGCGGCTGATCCAACCGACCTCCGGCGCATCCCCGAAGACACGCACGGTGTCGAACGCGCTGCGCGCGGTGATCACCCAGTCGACGATCCCGCTCGCGTCGCGCGCCTCGAGCGTTCCGCGGATCGAGTCGCCCGCTACCACCTCACGCGCCGCGAGCGAGAGCGCGACTATCGGCGTGTCGAGGCGCTCGCGCTCGGCGAAACAGGCGCCGACGGACAGGGTGAGCGCCGCGCAGGCCAGGGCATGGCCGAGGCGCATCACCGCCCCGTGAAGCTGGGCGGCCGCTTCTCCAGAAACGCACGCATTCCGTCGCGCATGTCCTCCGTCGCCGCGAGCAGGCCGAACTGGTCTGCCTCGAGCCGGAGCGCGTCATCGAGCGGCAGCTCCATCCCACGGACGACCGCCTCGATCGACAGCGCAACGGCGACCGGGCCGTTGGCGAGCATCTTCCGGAGCATCGCGGTCGCGTGGGACAGCAGCTCGCCCGCCGGGACCACGGCGTTGACGAGGCCGATTCGGTACGCCTCCGCCGCGCTGATCATGTCCCCGGTGAGAATGAGCTCGAGCGCACGTCCCTGGCCCACCAGCCGTGGCAGCCGCTGCGATCCGCCGTAGCCGGGGCCGATGCCGAGCTTCACCTCGGGCTGCCCGAACTTCGCGGTCTCGGCGGCGATGCGAACGTGACAGGCCATCGCCAGCTCGCAGCCGCCGCCGAGGGCGAACCCGTTGATCGCGGCGATGATCGGCTTGGGGGAGGTCTCGATTCGGCGCAGGACGTCCTGCCCGCGGCGGGCACGCTCCCGCCCGTCGATCGGGCCCTGTTTCGCCAGCTCGGCGATGTCGGCTCCCGCGACGAAAGCCTTGTTTCCGGCCCCGGTGAGGATGGCTCCGCCCACGTCGACCCGCCCCCGGATCTCGTCGATGGCATCGGCGAGCTCCGAGACAGTTAAATCGTTGAGGGCATTGAGCTTATCGGGGCGATTGAACGTCAGCGTCGCCACGCGGTCGCTGACGTCTAACGTTATGTTCTGGAAGGGCATTCGTCGTGTCGGGTAGGGGCGGTGGGTCGCCCCCGAATCTAATGTGCCGGACCCTTTTTTGCCTTCCGCGGAACGTGCCCATGCCGCGATGGATCACTCGACACGGCTCGAAGCGCACGACCTTCCAGTATCGCGACCCGAGCGGGACTCCCGTTCGGGATCCTCGCGTGCTGGAGAGGATCGACGTGCTGCGGATTCCGCCTGGCTGGAATTCGGTGCACGTGGCCGTGAGCGAACGCGCCGCCATCCAGGCCTGGGGCATCGACGCCAAGGGACGCAAGCAGTACCGGTATCATCAGCGAGCGGTCAAGCGAAGCGAGACGGCGAAGTTCTTTCGCGTGCGGGCGCTCGCCCGCGATCTGCCGCGCATTCGCGAATCGCTCCATCGCGATTTTTGCCGGGGTGATTTTTGCCGCGAGCACGTGCTCGCGGCGGTGGTTCGGCTCATCGGCGACGGGTTCTTTCGCGTCGGCAGCGAGCGGTACCTCAAGGAGAACCGCACATTCGGCATCTCGACGCTCCACAAGTCGCACGTCCGGGTGGATGGGCCCTGCCTGATCTTCGAGTACCGTGGCAAGCGCGGCATCGACCATCGGCAGGTGGTCGTCGACGCCGAGCTGGCGGCCTTCGTCGCGCGCGTGCTCGAGGCGCCGGGACGCCGTCTCTTCCGGTATCGCGACCAGGAAACCTGGCACGACCTGGATGCGCGCGACGTGAACCACTACCTGCGCAAGACACTGGGCGTGCGATACACGGCGAAGGACTTTCGCACCTGGGGTGGCACGCTTCGGCTGGCCACCGTGCTCGCCGAGCTGGGGCCGGCGAGCAGCGAGCGTGAGGCGAAGCGCAACGTCGTGATGGCGGTGCGCATGGTCGCGGCCGAGCTCGGGAATACTCCCGCCGTGTGCCGCAAGTCGTACGTCCATCCGATCGTGATCGCCCGCTACCTCGATGCGGGCGACACCATCGCGCGCGGGCTCGCCCGGGTGACGCCGCAGCAGGGGATCGCGCGCCATCACCCCGAGGAGCGCGCGTTGCTGCGCTTTCTCGACCGGCATTTCCCGGAGCGCCGCCGCAAGAGTCGCCCGAAGGTGGTGGAGGCCAAGGCCGCGGCGTAGCCGGTCGGGTGGGGAGCGGCTACGTTCCTTCGCCATGGCCATCGTCGAGTCCGTCCGCTGGTCGCCTGACGGCGACGCCGTTCGCATCATCGACCAGACCCAGCTGCCGGAACGCCTCGTGGAGCGCGACCTGCGCTCGATCGACGATGTCTGTGATGCGATCGCCCGGCTCGCGGTGCGCGGCGCGCCGGCGATCGGGATCGCGGGAGCGATGGGGCTCGCTGCCTCCCTCGGGCCGTTCGTGGGTGATTCCCGTGCGGCTTTCGAGTCGCGCGTGCGCGCGCACGCCGCGCGCATTCGCGCCACCCGTCCAACCGCGGTGAACCTGCCGAGAGCGCTCGACCGGATGACGGCGTGCGCGAGCGATGCCCGCGGCGGTCCCGAGGCGGTGTTGGCTGCGCTTCGAGCGGAGGCGACGGCCCTCCTCGATGAGGATCGCGCGATGTGTCGGAGCATCGGGGCGCACGCGTTGCCGTTGATCGCGGACGGAGCGCGCGTCCTTACGCACTGCAACGCGGGCGCACTCGCCACGGGAGGCATCGGGACCGCGCTCGCGCCGATCTATCTCGCGCACGAGGCTGGGCGCCGTGTGCACGTGTACGTCGACGAGACGCGACCGCTGCTCCAGGGGAGCCGCCTGACCGCCTGGGAGCTATCGCGCGCGGGCATCCCGGCGACGGTGATCGCCGATGGCGCCGCGGCCAGCCTCATGCGCGCCGGCGCCATCACGCTCTGTGTCGTGGGTGCCGATCGCATCGCCGCGAATGGCGATGTCGCGAACAAGATCGGCACCTACGCCGTCGCGCTCGCCGCGCAGCACCACGGACTGCCGTTCTACGTCGCCGCGCCGACGTCGACGCTCGATACCGCGCTCCCGAACGGAGACACGATACCCATCGAGCGACGCGCGTCCGACGAGCTCGCTCTCATGCACGGCGCCCGCCTAACGCCGGAGGGCGTCGGCATCGAGAATCCCGCCTTCGACGTGACGCCGGCCGAGATGGTGACGGCGATCGTGACCGATCGAGGGCTGTTCACGAGACCCTACCGGTTTCGAGGGGTCGAGGGATCGCGGGATCCAGGGCGCGTGGTACAATCTCGACCGGCGGCCCTCGATCCCTCGACCCCCTGACCCCGCAACCCCCGATGTCCGCCATCCTCGCCATCGACCAGGGCACCACCGGGTCTACCTGCCTCGTCGTCGCGAACGACGGGCGAATCCTCGGCCGCGGGTACCGCGAGATCCCGCAGCATTACCCGCAGCCGGGGTGGGTCGAGCACGATCCCCGCGACCTGGTGGATCGCACCGTCGACGCGGCCCGCGACGCCATTCGGCAGGCCGGCGTCACGCCAGCCGCGATCGGGATCACCAACCAGCGTGAAACCGTCGTGCTCTGGGACCGGACGACCGGCGAGCCGATCGGGCGCGCGATCGTCTGGCAGGATCGGCGCACGGCGGACCGGTGCGCCGAGCTCGCGCCTAACGCGGACCGCATCGCTCGGCTCACGGGCCTCGTCACCGATCCCTATTTCTCGGGAACGAAGCTCGAGTGGATGCTGCGCGATGACGGCGTGCGCCGGCGGGCCGCGCGCGGCGAGCTGGCGGCGGGAACGGTCGACAGCTGGCTGATCTGGTCGCTGACGCGAGGCGCCGTGCACGCGACCGATCCGACGAACGCGTCGCGCACGATGCTCTACGACATCGACGCCCGCGCCTGGAGCGATGAGCTCTGCGATCTCCTGCACGTCCCGCGCGAGCTGCTTCCGGTCGTGCGGCCGTCGAGCGGCGACTTTGGCTTCAGCGATCCCACCTTTCTCGGCAAGGCGATTCCGATTACCGGCGTGGCCGGCGATCAACAGGCTGCGCTGTTTGGGCAGGGCTGCCATGCGCCTGGTACGAGCAAGAACACCTATGGGACGGGCGCGTTCCTGCTGCTGAACACCGGCGCCGAGCGCGCCGAGGGGGGCGGGGGATTGCTGACGACCATCGCGTGCGACGCTCGCGGCCAGCCGGCGTACGCGCTCGAGGCGGCCATCTTCATCGCCGGTGCCGCGGTGCAGTGGCTTCGCGATGGGCTCGGGCTGCTGACGACCGCGGCCGAGAGCGAGGCGATCGCGCGTGGGATCTCATCCACCGACGGCGTGTATTTCGTGCCGGCGCTGGTGGGCATGGGAGCCCCGCACTGGGAGCCGCGCGCTCGCGGGACGATCGTCGGGCTCACGCGCGGGACGACGGGGGCGCATCTCGTTCGGGCGGCCCTCGAGGCGATGGCCTACTCGACCGCCGACGTGCTCGACGTCATGCGCGCGCGCGCCGGTCTCCCGGCGGGAGACGACGCACCCCTGCGCGTCGACGGCGGCGCAACGGAGAACGACTGGTTGATGCAGTTTCAGGCCGACGTGCTCGGCATCCCCGTGGAGCGGCCGGCACAGATCGAAACGACCGCGCTCGGGGCGGCCGGCCTCGCCGGGCTCGCCGCCGGCGTGTGGCGCGATGTGGACGCCTTTCAGGCCACGCGGGAGTTCACCCGCTTCGAGCCCGGCCCGGGCCGGGACGCGGCACGTGCTGGGGCCGCGGGGTGGGGACGCGCGATTCGCGCGACGCTGTCCTGGGCACGGGACCGCTCGTGAGCGCGCGCCGGCTCCCGGTGATGCTCGACGCGCACCGCGAGGCGCTCGCCGCGTGCCGCCGCTGCGGTCACGGCGATCCCCGCGTGGTCCCGATCCTGTCCGAGGCGCGCCGGCCGCGCGTAATGCTCGTCGGTCAGGCGCCGGGGAAACGCGAGGTGGAGGACCGGCGCGCATTCGCCGGACGCGCGGGGCGGACGCTGTTTCGCTGGCTCGAGCGGACGGGGCTCGGCGAGCCAACGTTCCGCCGCGAGGTGTACATCGCCGCGATCACGCGCTGCTACCCCGGCCCGAGCCCGTCGGGCCGGGGGGATCGAGTTCCATCGCTCGATGAGCAGGCGCATTGCTCGCCGTGGCTCGATGCCGAGCTCGATCTCATTCGTCCGGCGCTCATCATTCCGGTGGGCCGACTCGCCATCGATCGCTTTCTCGGTGACCAGCCGCTCGACCGGCTCGTCGGCCGCGTGCACCACACTCGCGTGCGGGAACGCCGCGCCACGCTGATTCCCTTGCCGCATCCGTCAGGTGCCAGCAGCTGGGTGAACCTGCCTGCCAATCGCGTGCTTCTCGACCGTGCGCTCGAGCACCTGCGCACCGCTTTTGCAGAGCTTGCGGTCGGGGATTCGCGCCGGGTGACGCGGCAGTCGGCCTAACGAACACCGGAGACGCTCATGGAGGTGGTGCTGGCATTCGCGCTCTCGCTCCATGCGCCGCCGCGCCTCGCGGTGGCGCCGGACAAGGTGAAGCACTTCTTCATGTCCGCGTTCGTGCAGAGTGCCTCGTACTCGGCGCTCCGCCTCGCGCGGGTGGACCACGATGACGCGCTCGTCGCCGCCAGCATCGCCACGGTCGCGGTGGGCATCGCGAAGGAGGTCCGCGACCAGCGCTCGGGCGGACGCTTCGATCCGCGTGATCTGCTGTGGGACGTCGCCGGGGCCGGTGCAGCCGCGGCGCTGCTCGAGCAATCGCGGCGGTGATCGCGTCACGCAGTGCACTCTACACGGCCCCCTCGTTGAGCCGTATATTCCCCGCCGAGAGTCTGGATTCGCCCTTCCTGTGCGGAGGACGCGTGTGACCGAGGATCAAAAGACGGAGCAGTCGGTAGACGATCGCCGCTCGCAGCTCGGCTTGCGCGCTCTCATCGATGAGATGCTGCAGCAGGTGCGCGAGCTCAACCGGCATGCTGCGACATGGGATCCCGATGAGCGAGCGAAGGCCGAGCAGCAGCTGGAGGTGATCATGGCCCGCGTGAGGGACGAGGCGTCGCGGGGTCACACGAAGCCGCAGTAACCGCGCGAGCGCTCACGCGCGCGAACTGGTGATTCTCGTCGGTGAGCTGGCGCTCTGGGTCGCACTCCTCATGGCGGCCTGGGGCGCCATCGTTTTGTTCTCAGGCGGGAGCGCGGCCCGACCCGAGCTGATTGCCAGCGGGGAACGCGCGCTCCAGGCGACGTTCGCCTGCGTCGTGCTCGCCACCGCCGGCCTCCTCGTTGCACTCACCACGTCCGACTTCTCCGTCGCGTACGTCGCGGCGGTCACGACTGCCAATCTCCCCCTCGGATACAAGATCGTGGCCCTGTGGGCGGGGCAGGCCGGCGTGCTGCTTTCGTGGACGCTCGCATTGTCGACGTGCGCCGCGATCGCCGTCGCGACGAGCCGCGGTCGACATCGGGTGGTCGCGCCGTACGTCGGCGGCACACTCTCACTCGTTCTGCTGTGCTTCCTCGCGCTGCTCTGCCTTGGCGCCAATCCTTACGAGCGGCTCACGTCGATCCCGGCCGAGGGCCGTGGGATGCATCCCGGGCTCCAGCATCCGGGGATGGCAGCTCATCCACTCGCCCTCTACGTTGGCTGCGTCGCGACGGCGATCCCGTTCGCGTTCGCCATCGGGGCGCTTCTCGCTCGCCATCTCGACGATGACTGGCCGGTCGCCGTGCGGCGGTGGGGCTCCGTGTCCTGGTTCTTCATGACGACCGGGATCATCGCCGGAATGTGGTGGGGATACGTCGAGCCGCATCGCGGTTGGAGCTGGGCGCTGCGTCCGGTCGCGAACCTCTCCGTCCTTCCCTGGTTGTCGATGACGATCTTCCTGTGGTTGGCGCCGTCGATCGAGAGGCACGGCGTGACCGCCGCGCGGAACATGCTCCTCGTGATCCTCGCCTTCCCGCTCTCGCTCATGACGACGTTTGCCACCGGCCGCAGTACCGTCGTCGGTGCGAGCACATCCATCTCGTCTGATCTGAAAGATTGGTTCATCGCGTTTCTCGCGGTGGCGGTTCTCGCCGTCGCATACCTTCTCGCGACTCGCATGAGCGCGCTCGAGCGGACCCAGGTAACCAAGGCTCGGGGGGAGGAGATGACCCTCTTGCCGACGCGCGGCCGCGACATCGGCCGGCAGGTCCTGCGTGCCGGTGGCATCATCTTCGTCGTTGCGCTCGCCGGTCTCGCATTTCGAAGGGAGCGCACGGTATCCCTCCGTCCAGGTGAGGTCGTCACGCTCGTGGATCCGTACCGACGTGAGTGGACGTTCGCGAGCCAGGGCGTATCTCGATACGCGCAGCTCAACCGGGGTGTCGACGCCGTTGCCGTGCGCGCTGTTCGGAGCGGCACACCGGTGGGACTCGTCCGCAGCGAACAGCGGCAATACGTCGATGCCCGCGGGGTTCCCACCTTCGAGCCCACGATCGAAGCGGGAATCCATCACTCGCTGCTCGAGGACACGTACGTCGTCCTCGCCAACGTCATCGGCGACCGCGCGGAGCTGCGCATCGCGTTCAACCCGCTCGCGACGTGGGTGTGGATCGGAGGGCTCGCCATCGCCATCGGTGGGACAATGGTCACGTGGCCACCCGGTCGACCCCTGACGAGCGCCGCGTAGTGCTCGCGCTCGTCGTCGGAACGCTGCTCGCGCTGGGGGCGCTCGGTTACGTCCTGTGGCCGCTGATCAAGGCCGCGGAAGGACGCGCCGCCGAGTCGGCGCCCCCTCGAGCTCCTTCGCTGACGCGGGAGGCCGAGTTGCCGTTGAATGACGCGGGCGACGACCTGGCAGAAGCGGAGATCCGGCGCGCGCGCGCGCAGCTGCGAGTGTGTCCCGGCTGCGGGCCGCGGCCTGAGCCGGCGGCGCGCTATTGCTCGCGCTGCGGCAGGGCGCTCGCGTGAACCAAGGGTCGAGAGTCCCTGGCCCGCGCGGTCTGCTGCTCCAGAACGGCCTTCAGGCGGATCGACAGCTCGTGCTGGGTCGCGCGAAGTGGCTCGATCATCTCGCGCCGACGGCGAAGCGTGAGATAGCGCGCCGCTTCCGCCCCGGCATCTCGCCACTGCTCGTGCAGTCCCAGTGTGAACAGGCCGAGGGCCGGCAGACCGAGCAGCGCCACGAGTCCGGTGACCGGTCCCACGGCGAGAGCCAGCGCGAGCGAGAGGGTCACGATCCAGAGGGGGAAGACAATCGCCCCGGCCAGGAGCTTGTGCGTCGCCCGGACGTCGTCGCGCGGGCGCGCCCCCTTCTCGACGATGCCCGTTAGGCGATACGGAATCACGAAGATCGCGCTGCCGACGGCCAGCACCGCGAGCGGAATCACGCCCCCGAGGGGTAGGCGGCGCATCACCCACCACATGGCGCCGGGGCGCTTGGGATCCTCGACCAGATCCTGGGGGCGGATGCCGAGCCGGTGCAGGATGCGGCCGTGCCGCACGATGTCTTTCGCAAGCGGCACCGATCCGTCTCCCGAGTGCCGCAGGTGCGCCAGAGTTTCCGTCGTCGTGCGCAGCCGCGCCACCCACTCCGCGGCGTCGGTCGCCTTGCCGAACTCCGCGGCGTAGATCGCCTCTGCCAGCTCGACGAGCGCGGCGTCCTCCCAGCGGTCGAGATTGACCGTCACGTCGCGCAATGCCCGGTCGATGCGTTGCGTGAGCTCGCGAACCGCATGGCCGTCACCGCCGGCGTCGGGGGACAGATCATCCCAGGCGATCGGGCGACCCACGGTCACCAGCGCTTCGGACCGGAACACGTTCTTGTCGCGGAAGACGCTGCCAATCGGCACGATGGGCACGCGAAGCCCATGAGCCGCCAGCGTGCCAAGTGCAATGCGCGCGGCGCCCGTCTTCAGTGGGGCCAGCGATGGATCGCTGTGGCTGAGCCCTTCCGGGAAGATCCCCACCGCCGCGCCGGCTGCCAGCGCGTCGTGAACCGCGCGGAACATCTCCTCGTTGCGGCTCACCTGCGACGGGTCATCCGCCTTACGATAGACCGGAATGGACCCGGCACCGCGCACGAGGAACCCGACCAACGGATCGCTGAACAACGGAGCCTTGGCGAGAAATCGAACCGGGCGGCCGGCCGCGAGCGCGACCATCGCCGGGTCGAGCAGCGAGTTGGGATGGTTCGCCACCAGCAGCACCGGTCCCGTGCGCGGTACGGCCCCGCCGGCGCGGTGCAAGCGATAGTAGATCCGCAGCGCGGCGTTGGCGACGTGCGAGAGAACCGGCGCCAGCCACATGTCAGTGCTCGACGGCTTGAAGTCGGCGAATGGCGATCGTCACCGAGCCGAGGAGCGTGGCGATACATAGCGCCGCGGCCAGGCCAAAGCCGATGATCATCTCCATGGGATTCGTCTCCCCGCCGAAGGCTCGAGCGCTCACATAACCGTACACCGGACGGGCCTCGAGCACCACGACCGCACCGATGAGGGCGACCGCGCTCATCATGTAGACCAGTCCGCCGAACGAGGTCGGGATCTGCGCCGCGTTCTCCGTCTCGAACTGGGGAAACAGCGTTCCCAGCACCAGCGCGAGGCCGGCCAGAGCGAACGTCAGCAGCGCAATGGAAAAGAGCGAGACGTACATCATGAACGCACTGACCTGCAGCAGCAGGTTGGTGACGAACACGATCCCCAGCGCGAGGAGGAGTAGGGGAAGGGTCCCGATCCAGAACTTCGCCCACAGCAGCTCGCGCATGCGCAGCGGGCTCGACTTCAACAGCCACATCGTGCGCCCTTCCAGGCTCACGCCCGGGAAGATGAAGCGCGCGGCGATGGAGGCGAGCACGAAGCCGGCGAGCACCAGGTTGAGGAAGGGAATCACGTTCACGAGCAGAAACGTCACGCCCTCGCCACGCAGGGGCAGAAACTTGATGTTGAAGACGTAGACGATGACGAGGACGCCGAGCAGGATGAGCTGCGACCACTGAGTGGTGTCGCGAAAGAAGACGCGCGTTTCCTTCATCAACAGCTCGCGGCGCACCGTCCCGAACGGGCCGAGCACCTTCATCGCGATACGCTTGAGGCGCGTTCCGCGGGCCCACCGCTCGCTGCTCTCCTGCGCTTTCGTGAACCCCGCCGCGTAAAGGGAGCGATGCAGAACGGCGCCTAACACCACGAACGCGGCCGCGGTCGACCAGAGCAGATAGTACGGCAACACGTCCGGGATCTCGAGCAGCGAGGACATCACGGCCCGCTGCACCCACTCGCTCGGCAGGAAGGGCGACGTCGGCGTTCGCAGCACCGCGATGAAGTCCACGAGCGATCGGAACCCTTCTGGCCGAGCCAGCTGCTCCGGACGAACCATCCGGAACAGAAGGACGAGCCCCCCGGCGGCGAGCACCGCGATCACGCTCAGGATGTCGCGCGTGCGTCGCGCGGGGAACACGCGCACCAGCAGCAGCGTAATCGCGCTGCCGACCACGGCGGGGATGAGCAGGAACGGGATGAACGTGGCCAGTGCGACGAGGGGGAACCACACGCCGCCGTCGTAGGCCACGCCATAGGCCACGAAGATCGGCACCGCCATCAGCACCACCATCCAGCTCGAGTGCACGGCCGTCTCGAGCAGCTTCGCGCCATAGAGGCGCAACCAGTCCACGGGCGCGGACACGAGCAGATCGAGATCCCGCGCCACGAAGAAGCTGGACAGCGCGGTGATGATGTTCGACAGCAACAGGATCGCGAAGAAGCTGACGAAGATGATGCCGAGCAGCTTCCCGGCCAGCAGCGGGCCGATCTCGGGGACGCCGCGGAAGTAGAGGAGCAGACGGAAGACGACGACGAGGACGAACGCCCAAAAGAGCGCGCCGGTGACCCCGAGCAGGGCGATCCGGGCGCCTCGTCCGCGATCGCCGCCGCGAGCACGCACGCGTGCCGTCAGCCACTTCGGGCGAAGGAGATGAAGCAGCGGAACCCGCGGGAGCGACGCCACCAGCGTCAGCGTGTCCTGCGAGGCGCGAGGCGTGCTCGGCGGCGGATCGGGAACGCGGACGGCTTCAGGCATCCAGGACCTCGACGACCGCGCGTGCCGCGTTGTCGCCGGTGAGGCGCAGGAAGATGTCCTCGAGCCCTTCCTCGCCGGCGGCCGCATGGGCCCGCAGCTCGGCCATCGTGCCGCACGCGCGGATCCGCCCACCCTGGATGATGGCGACGCGATCGCACAGGCTCTGCGCCACCTCGAGCGTGTGCGTCGACATCATGATCGTGTGGCCACGGCGCGTGTACTCGCGAAAGAGATCCTTGAGCACCTTGGCCGCCTTCGGATCGAGGCCGACCATCGGCTCGTCCACGACGATCACCTCGGGGCGGTGCAGGAAGGCGCTCGAGATGATGAGCTTCTGGCGCATCCCGTGACTGTAGCTCTCCACGAGCTCATCTCTCCAGTCGAGCAGGTCGAACAGCGCCAGCAACTCCGTCATTCGCCGCTCGACGGGCTCGCCGCTCTGATCGTAGAGGCCGGCGACGAAGCGCAGGAATTCGGCCCCGGTGAGCTTCTCATAGATGAAAGGGCGATCGGGGATGAACCCGAGCCTCGACTTCGCCGCGATCGGGTCTGCGGCCAGATCGATCCCGGCGATACGAATGGTGCCGCTCGACGGCTGGAGGATGCCGGCGATCATTCGAAGGGTCGTCGTCTTGCCAGCACCGTTAGGCCCGAGAAAGCCGAACAGCTCCCCCTTGGGCACGGTGAGGTCGATCGCGTCCACGGCGGTGAAGCCGCCGTAGCGCTTGGTGAGCGCCTTGAGCTCGATCATGTGTCAGTCGGTGGAGACGACGTCGATGCGCAGTCGGCCGATGAGGCGGAGCAGCTCCGCCTGCTTGGAGAATCCACCGATGACAAAGCGCAGATGCGCCGCGTCGGCGGGGAACTGCCCGAAGGTCGGGTCGACCGCGACCCAATCTCCGAGAAAGACTTCCGGCCAGGCATGGTAGTAAAACTTCCCCCCGACGTATGCGAGCCCCGCCGCCGCCCGCGCCGGAAGCCCGATCGCACGCGCCAATGCAACGTAGAGCTGGGTGTGCTCGTTACAGTCGCCGGCCCTCGTCTTCAGGACCTGCGTCGCACTCGGAATCGAGAAGCTGATGCGCTTCTCGAGCGAGTCATGCACCCACCGCGCGAGTCGCTCGGCGGCCACCCGCGGATTGCGCGTGTCGCCGCGGATGCGCTCGGCCAGCGCGACGATCGCGGAATCGTCGGACTGAAGCAGCCGCTCGGGCCGGAGCGCATCCTCGAATCGGCCCCCTCGGGACATCGGAAGGGGGTAGGCGGGCAGCAGACTGGTCGCCTTCTCGCGGCGAATGCTGAGCGTGTCGCCCTGGATCCTCTGGCGGCCGCCGGCCAGCGCCCATCCGTCGAGTGGCGCTCCCCCGAGACGTACCGCGAGCGCCGCGAGCGCGCGATGGTTTCGAATGGGAGCGGACGACGCGATGGCCGTCGCCTCCTGAATGTCACGATCGGCGCCGGCGTCTACCGCCCTCGCATTCCAGTTCTGCCAGTTCTCGAACGCCACCTCGTAAGCCTCGCGCTCGAGATGGAGGTTCCCGGGGTGCATCGCCTCGACCATCCGGCCGCTTGCATCCACCCAGCCCGAGAGCGCGCCACCTTCCTGCTCGACGAGCCACGCCCGCACCGTGTCGCGGCGGGCCGGTATCCAGCGCTTCCGGTCCCAATCGAACGACGCGCTGTCGTTGACGACGAACAGCGATTCGGCACGCACGGCGACCGTGACCTCGCCGGGCGCCATGGACAACGGGTCGAACACGGAGAACGAACTCCGTGCGCCGACCGCGGGACGGGCCATCAGCGCGAACGTCATCGGGACGAGCGTCGGCAGGAGGAGGGGCTTCGTCAGCGGGATGCGGTGTGTCTCCGGCGGCTCCTCCTCGATGCGAATCGAGAGGATGAGCAGCGTGTCGCCGCTCACGTCGCCGGTGGCGCGAAGGGGTCCGATCTCCGGGCTCAGTTCCAGCGAGAAGGACCGGAGCTCCAGCGCGCGCGTGAGGCGTGAGGACAGCCGAGCGGACCCGCGGTGCGTGCGCCGCCCCGCGTCGACATCGAACAGCAGCTGGTCACTGATCGTGATCTCGGTCGCCGTCGTGTCGATCCGCGACGACGCGAAGCCGATCTGCGTTCCCGCCTGCATCACGCGGTAGTACGCCGTCCCGGGATCGACGCGGGCCCCCGCGTCGCGCATGCGGTCGGTCTCGGTGCGGAACAGCTCCCGACGGACGAGCACGCCGAGGCCGGCGAGCCATGCGATGAGGATGACGGCGGCAACGCTTCCGCGGCGCATCATGCGGAGCCCCGGCCATCGGGATCGACGGCGTGCGAGAAGTATGACGAGACGTTGGCCATTGCGAATCCGCTCCCCCCGCGGCTGGACCGGATTCGCAGCGAGCTCAGCTCAACGTGAGTGAGGTCTCGTCGTCGATCCACTCCAGGTACTTGTGTAACCCGGCGGATACGGGAAGTGCCAGGAGCTCGGGCACCTTGTACGGATGCAGCTCCCCGAACGCCATCTCGAGGGCCTCGATCCGCGCCGCCCTCGTCTTGAGGAGGACGATTACCTCCTGCTCGTCGGCAACCTTCCCCTCCCACCGGTAGATCGACCGCACCCCCGGGAGGATGTTCCCGCACGCGATCAGACGCCGGTCGAGGAGCGCCCGAATGAGCTTCACGGCCTCGTCGACGGAGGCGAGGGTGGTCAGGACGACGGCAGCGTCGGACATAGGGGATCGATGGGGCCGGCGGGAGCGACGGTGTCGAGGGCGGAGGCCTCAAGATGGCGCCCCACATCCCTCCCTCAAACCCCTCGATCCCCTCGATCCCCTCGACCCCGTCGACCCCCTCGACTTGAATCCCGCCCCCCCGCTTGTGAGCTTTCACCGGCTATGGCCGAAGAAGCGCTCATCGTTCGCGGCGCCCGCGAGCACAACCTCCAGAACGTCGATGTCACGATCCCCCGGGATCGGCTGACGGTCATCACCGGACTGTCCGGCTCCGGCAAGTCCTCGCTCGCGTTCGATACCATCTACGCCGAAGGCCAGCGCCGCTACGTCGAATCGCTGAGCGCATACGCCCGGCAGTTCCTGGGGCTCATGGAGAAGCCCGACGTCGACGCCATCGAAGGGTTGTCGCCGGCGATCTCCATCGAGCAGAAGACGGCCGGTCACAACCCGCGCTCGACGGTCGGCACCGTCACCGAGATCTACGACTACCTGCGTCTTCTCTACGCGCGGGCCGGGACGCCGCATTGCCCGCAGTGCGGGCGTCCGGTACAGCGGCAGAGCGCCGGGCAAATCGCCGAAAGCATCCTCGCCTGGCCGGAAGGCACCCGCATCGAGGTGCTCGCGCCGCTGGTGCGCGGCCGCAAGGGCGAATTCCGGGATCTGTTCGAGATGGTCCGCAAGCAGGGATTCATCCGCGCGATCGTCGACGGTCAAACGGTCGAGCTCGCGAATCCGCCGAAGCTCAATCGCCGCCAAAACCATTCGATCTCCGTCGTCGTCGATCGCCTGGTCGTGCGCCCCGACGATCGCGGCCGGCTGACGGATTCGATCGAGACCGCCTTGAAGCTCGCCGATGGGCTCACCGAGGTGATCGCGCATGGGGGAGAGTCGTCCGGCCTCGTTCCTCAGTCTTCCTTGTTCTCGGAGCGGTACGGCTGTGCGGCGTGCGGCATTTCATTGCCGGAGCTCGAGCCTCGCCAATTCTCGTTCAACTCACCCTACGGCGCATGCACGCACTGCGGCGGCCTCGGCACGCGAAAGGAAGTGAGCGAGCAGCTCATCCTCGGTGACCCGAGCATCTCGATTCTCGAGGGCGTCATCCTTCCGTGGGGAGAGCCGAGCGGTCACCTCCGCAAGGGGATTCTCCCTGCGCTGGCGAAGCAGTTCGACTTCGAGCTGAATGCGCCATGGGGGAAGCTGCCCCAGCGGGTCCGCGACGTGATTCTCCATGGCGCGAGCGGCCGCCAGTCGACGATCCGGTACGAGTCGCCGAGCTTCCGCGGCGAGTACAGCACCGCGTGGGAGGGTGTCCTCACCAACGTGCAGCGCCGTTACGAGGAGACGACGTCCGATTCCGTTCGCGAGGAGCTGGACGAGTACATGGTCGAGGCGCCGTGCGCGCACTGTCAGGGACGCCGTCTCAAGCGTGAGTCGCTCGCGGTGACCATCGCCGGGCGGAACATCGGTGAGGTCACGGAGCTGCCGGTCACCGAGACGCTGGCATTCTTCGAGTCGGTCGCGCTTCGCGCGCCCGGGCGCCCAGGGCTCGACCCTGACATCGCGGGTCCCATCCTCAAGGAGGTCCGCGAGCGGCTGCGCTTCCTCGTCGACGTCGGCCTCGACTACCTCACCCTCGGGCGGTCGGCCGAGTCGCTCTCCGGTGGCGAGGCGCAGCGCATTCGTCTGGCGACGCAGATCGGCTCGCGCCTGGTCGGGGTCCTGTACATCCTCGATGAGCCGTCGATCGGTCTGCATCAGCGCGACAACGCGCGCCTGCTCGCCACGCTCAAGCAGCTGCGCGACCTGGGGAACACGGTCATCGTCGTCGAGCACGACGAGGAGACCATGCGCGAGGCGGATTATCTGATCGATCTCGGCCCCGGCGCGGGGAGACATGGTGGGCGTGTGGTCGCGGCGGGGACCGTCAGCGAGGTGGAACGGCATCCGGAGTCGATCACCGCGCGCTACCTGACCGGCGAAATGAAGATCGCGGTGCCTGAACAGCGCCGGCTGCCGCGATCCCGTCAGGCGATTCGCATCGAGGGCGCGACCGCGCACAACCTGCAGGACCTCGACGTGGAGATCCCGCTCGGGCTCTTTGTCGCCGTCACCGGCGTGTCGGGCTCGGGGAAGTCGACCCTCATCGAGGACATCCTGCATCGCGCTCTCGCCCGGCACTTCTACCGGGCGCGCGTGATTCCCGGTGCGCACCGGCGCATCACGGGACTGGAGCACATCGACAAGGTCATCGACATCGATCAAAGCCCCATCGGCCGCACGCCGCGCTCCAACCCCGCCACCTACACCGGTCTCTTCACTCCCATCCGCGAGCTGTTCGCCGAGCTTCCGGAGGCGAAGATCCGCGGATACGGGCCGGGCCGGTTCTCCTTCAACGTGAAGGGCGGCCGGTGCGAGGCGTGTCAGGGCGACGGGCTGGTGAAGATCGAGATGCACTTCCTTCCCGACGTGTACGTCCCGTGCGAGGTGTGCAAAGGCAAGCGCTACAATCGCGAGACGCTCGAGGTGCGGTTCCGCGGAAAGAGCATCTCGGACGTGCTCGAGATGACGGTCGAGGACGCGCTCGAGTTCTTCGAGAATCAGCCGCGTATTCGACAGAAGCTCGAGACGCTCGTCGACGTCGGGCTTGGCTACATCCACCTCGGCCAAAGCGCGACGACGCTGTCCGGCGGCGAGGCGCAGCGGGTAAAGCTGGCGTCGGAGTTGTCGAAGCGTGACACGGGGCGCACGCTGTATATTCTCGACGAGCCCACGACCGGGCTGCACTTCGAGGACGTCCGGCTGCTGCTGCAGGTGCTGCATCGCCTCGTCGACAAGGGGAACAGCGTGCTCGTGATCGAGCACAACCTCGACGTCATCAAGACGGCGGACTGGGTGATCGACCTCGGCCCCGAGGGAGGCACACGCGGGGGAACGGTCGTCGCTGCCGGTTCGCCGGAGGATGTCGCAGTCGTCGAGGCATCGCATACGGGACGATACCTGCGGCCGATCGTGGCGCAGCGCGCACGTCCGCGACCCTCGCGGCTGCGCGATGCGCGCACGCCCGCCGCGTAACGCGCGCCGGTCATGGTTTCGCTCCTCGACATCATCGGTCCCGTCATGGTCGGGCCGTCGTCGTCGCACACGGCGGGAGCGTGCCGCATCGGACTGCTGGGCCGATCGCTCGTGGGAGGCACGCCGCACCGGGCCAGGCTCGAGCTGCATGGGTCGTTCGCGCGCACCGGGGAAGGGCACGGGACGGACAAGGCGCTCGTCGGTGGGCTGCTCGGGTTCAGACCCGACGATGAGCGCATCCGGGACGCCCTCGACATCGCCGACCGGGAAGGCCTGGCCTACCGAGTCGAGAAGACGACGATCGACGAGGACGCACACCCGAACACCGTGCGCCTCACCCTCGAGCGCGATGACACCGTCGTCGAGCTCGTCGGGGAGTCGTTAGGGGCTGGTCGCGTGCGCCTGACGCGGATCGACGGCTACCCGGTGGAGGTGAGCGGCGCGCTGTGGACGATCGTTCTCGTGGCGCGCGACCAACCAGGATCCATCGCGCGCATCTGCGGTATCCTCGCCGAGGAGGGCGTGAACCTCGCCACGATGCGCGTGTCACGAAAGGAACGTGGCGGGGACGCGTTCATGGTGCTCGAGCTCGACGACCCGCCGGGCGACCACGCGCTGTCGCAGATTCGCACGCTCGACTGGGTTCGCATGACGCGCGCTCTGGAGAAGGTCGCCGGCTAGCGTGTTCTCCTCGCTGCATACGGCGATCGCCGCCGCCGAGGCGCAGGGGTCGTCCCTCGCGCGCGTGGCGCTCGATGCCGAAGCGCGCGATCAGGGACGCTCCGTCGCCGCCATCCGGTCGGCGCTGCAGCGCGCCCTCGACATCATGCGCGGCGCCGTGGAGCGCGGGATGCGCGGCGACCTTCGCTCGGCCTCGGGGCTGGTGGGCGGTGACGCCGCCAAGCTGCGCGAAGGCCCACCGGGCCCGCTTGCGGGCACGCTCTTTCGCGATGTCCTGGCGCGGGCGCTCGCGGTGCAGGAGGTGAACGCCGCGATGGGAGTGATCGTCGCCGCGCCGACCGCCGGTGGTGCGGGCGTCCTGCCCGCCGTGCTCACCGGGCTCGCCGCATCGCGCGCGCTCGATGACGACCGCCTGGTCGATGCGCTCGCGACCGCCGGCCTCATCGGCGCGGTGATCGCTGAGCGGGCCTCGCTGTCGGGCGCGGAAGGCGGGTGTCAGGCGGAAACCGGAGCCGCGGCCGCAATGGCTGCCGGCGCGGCGACCGAGATGTGCGGCGGCACCCCGGCGCAGGCGGGACACGCGACCGCGCTGGCGATGCAGGGGACGCTCGGTCTCATCTGCGACCCACTCGGCGGATTGGTCGAGATTCCCTGCGTCTTCCGCAACGCCACGGGCGCCGCGATCGCGATGGCCGCGATCGAGATGGCGCTCGCCGGCATCGAGTTCCGCATTCCCGTCGACGAGGTCATCGACACCATGGGCGAGATCGGGCGCAGCATGGACGTTCGCTATCGGGAGACGGCCGGGGGCGGCCTCGCCGCGACCCCCACCGGCCGTCGGCTGACGCGAGAGCGATTGGTGCAGCTGAAGAAGACCTAGGGGATCGCGGGGTCGCGGGGTCACGGAATCAAGGGCGCCATGTCAGACCGAACCCGCGGTCCCCTGCGTCGAGAAGTCGACGTGCGCCCTTGATCCCCAGACCGCTGGATCCCTCGACCCCTCTCGCCTTCAAGACTATCTTCCCGCGAATCGCCGGAAACAGCGGGACCGCGCCGTGCGTAGGGAAGTCAGTGTCCGCGTCGATGCCGCCCGCACACCCAGGTGCTTCATGGTCACCCGAGAAGAACTCGAAAGCTTTCTGGACCGCCTCGCGAGCGAGGGCGCGAGCTACACCGAAGTCGAGCCGGGGCTCTGGATCGTGAAGCCCGGAGGCATGCTCGATGCCGATGTCGTGGTCAACTACTCGCCCCCGGTCGCGTTGCTGCGTGTCAAGGTGATGGATTTGCCGAAGGACGAGCGCGCGGCCGCTGGCCTCGCGCGTCGGCTCCTCGAGCTCAACGCGTCCGATCTCGTCCACGGCTCGTACGGCATTCAATCGGACGCGATCGTTCTCACCGAAGCCCTCGAGCTCTCCCACCTCGACTACGAGGAATTCCTCGCCAGCTACGAGGGCATCACACTCGCGCTCGCGGCACATCTTCGCGAGCTGGCGCCTTATCGCGAGGCACGCTGAGCATGGGCCTCATTGACCGTCTCACGACGCTGATCCGCTCGAACATCAACGACCTCATCTCCTCGGCGGAGAACCCCGAGAAGATGCTGAATCAGATCATCATCGACATGCGCGGCCAGCTCGCCAAGGCGAAGCAGCAGGTCGCCGCGGCGATCGCCGATGAGAAGCGCCTCCGGGACCAGGCCGACGGCGAGTTCAGAAATGCGCAGGATTGGGAGCGCCGCGCGATGCTCGCCGTGCAGGAAGGGCGTGACGATCTCGCCAAGCAGGCCCTGGTGCGCTACAACGAGCACTTCACCTATGCGCAGCAGCTCGAGGTCACCTGGGAGACGCACCGCGCCGAGACGGAGAAGCTGAAGAACTCGCTCCGCGATCTGAACGACAAGATCGAGGAAGCGAAGCGCAAGAAGAACCTCCTGATCGCGCGGCAGAAGCGGGCCCAGGCGCAGCAGCGCATCCAGGAGACGATGTCCTCGATGAGCGAGACGTCCGCGTTCGAGGCGTTCTCGCGAATGGAGGAGCGTATCGAGCAGAACGAGCGGCGGCTGGTCGCCAGCGCGGAGATCGAGGAGGAGTTCTCGGGCGACAAGCTCCAGAACGAGTTCAAGCGCCTGGAGAAGGGGAGCGCGGCCTCCAACGTCGACGCCCGGCTGCTCGAGCTGAAGCAGAAGATGGGGATGCTCCCCGGTGCGGCGGCGCCGCAGGCGCGGCAGCTGGGAAAGGGCGCGGCTGAGGGCGTTTCCCCGCGGCACGAGGAGACGGTTCAGGCCGAGATCGACGACCTGCCGAGCAAGGAGAAGCCGGCGAAGTGAGCGCCCTCACGGTGGGGCGCTTTCGCTTCGCGCCCCTGCTGACTGCCGTCGTCATCACCGTTCTGCTGATCCTCCTGTTCGGCCACGCGGCCGAGCTGTTCATCCTGCTCTTCATCTCGATCCTGATCTCGCTGTACCTCGGCGCCGTCGCCGACTGGTTGAGGGATCGAGCCCGTCTGACGCGCGGTGTGTCGCTCGCGATCGCGGTCGTGTCGACGCTCGCCGCCATCGTCGCGCTGTTCTGGGTGCTGGTGCCGCCCGTCATCGACCAGACGCAGGCGCTCATCCGCGTCCTCCCGGATTACATCCAGAACTGGGAGCGCGGGCTCGAGCGTCTCGTCTCCCGCTTCCCGGCGCTTCAGGATGCATTCCGGCCGGGCGAGAATACGCTGCTGCGCGCCGTCTACGAGCGTGTCAGCGGCGCATTCGGCGATCTCGTCCCGAAGTTCTTCGGGCTTCTCCACGGCGCGATCAACGTCTTCGCCGTCGCCATCATGTCGTTGTATCTCGCGCTGCATCCCGGGCTGTATCGCGAATGGATGATCGCGATGTTCCCGCCGGTGCACCGCGACCTGGTGCGCGACGTCCTCGGGGATCTGGCCAACACGCTCCGGTCGTGGATCGTTGGCCAGCTGCTGGCGATGACGATCCTCGGCGTGTTCACGGCGGCCGGGTTGTACTTTCTCGACGTTCCGTACTGGCTGACGTTCGGCGTCTTCACCGGCGTCGTCGCCGTGGTCCCGTTCTTCGGCAGCCTGGTGTCGACCGTGCTGCCGGCCCTGTTCGTCATCGCGGGGAACGGCATTTGGGGCGTCAGCGGCTTTACGCACGCCCTGCTGGTGGCCGCGTTAGGCGTGGTGATTCACGTCATCGAGGCGAATGTCGTGCTGCCGCGGATCATGCAGAAGCAGATCGACCTGCCCCCGGTGCTCACGATCATGTCCGTCCTGATCATGGGGAAGCTGCTCGGCCCGGTTGGCCTCATTGTGGCCGTCCCGACGCTCGCGCTGGTGATGGTCGTGGTGCGGCGCATTCTGATCAGCCGCATCTACGAGGGCCAAGGATTCCGGCGAACGACTCGCGACAGCGTGCTCGTGATCCGCGTGCCGGCCGCGAAGGGGGGTGTGCTCATCCCGCCACCGCCGGGCGTTGATCCGATTACGCTGGCGGAGGCGCGCCGGGAGCGAGTGGCGTGAGGACTGCCGGGGTCGCGGGATCACGGGGGCGGGGGACCGAGGGCGCGGAATCGAAATCTCAATCTGCGCCC
>DATBIU010000099.1:0-9123 GCA_036556765.1 Gemmatimonadaceae bacterium
CACCCCTCGATCCCTCGACCCCCCGACCCCTCGACCCCTAGAACTTCACCGCACTGCCCAGCCTGATCGTCCTCGGCGGCACGCGGGCGCGCGCGGAGGCAAAGGGGCCGGTCGCATTCGGGTCGCTCTGCGAATCGATGGCGACGTTGGCGTCGGTGATCGCCCGGTTGCCGAGCACATTGAAGCCGTCGAGGGCGATCACCCATTCGGCGCGGCCGAGGAGAAAGGCGCGCTCGAGGTGGAGGTCGAGCGTCACCCGATCGGGGTAGGTGCGGCTTCCTCGCTGCTCCAGGAACACCCGCTGTCCGGAGAGCGGGCGGAACACGGTGTGGTCGATGCGTGCCGTGTCGGCGCTGATCGCCGTCGCGTCGTTGATGTCGAAGCTGAAGAGCAGGCTATTGATCGTGAACGTGGGCGCGAAGGCGTCGCCCCGCATCGCGGTGATGAACGCCCCGCCGCGAAACCCGAGCGGAAGCGCCCCGGTCACCCGCAACTTCGCCTCGAGCTCGCTCACGTTCCCCAGCCGGCCGAAGCCGAGGATCGCCTCGTTAGGCCGGACGAAGGGGCCGGCGCCGTGGCCGGCGGGGTCATCGTAGCCGGTCACGCTGAACAGGTTGCCCTCGAGCCGCGTCAGCGCCAGGGAGCCGGTGACGGACCAGAGCGGGAAGCGTCCCGACAGGCTGAGCTGCCCCTGGTCGAAGACGCGACGCGCGCCGGGCGCGGTCGTGATCTGGTATTCTGGATCCCAGGTGAGGCTGGGAATGTCCGACTGGCGGTAGTTCGGCAGGGCCGGGCCGGGCACGATGTCCTCTTCGAGCCGCCGCACCAACGCATCGTTGGGGAGGTACACCACCGGAAGCACCAGCGGGTCCCCGTTGTGATCGAGAATCACTCGGCCGAACCGGTCCGTCACCCGAAGGTTGGTGAACGCGGTGTAGTTCGACGCGAGGTTGCGATCCACCAGCGCCACCAGCCGCCGGTTACGGCGGCCCACGTACACCGCCTCCGCCTTCCACCGTGAGCCAATGGACCGTTCGACGCCGACGACGAGTTGATCGAGGTACGGCTGCCGATAGTTGAAGACCGCCCCTTCTTCGTTGAGTCGTACCTCGTCCACCAGGCTCAGGCGGCCGGCACCGACGAGCGAGTCACGCTGCGCCTCGGTGAACGTCGTGCGCGGATCCGCCGGCGGCGCACCGGTATAGTACCAGAACTGGTCGTTGGTGAAGACACCGCCGCCCTCGATCCGGTCGAAGAACTGGGCGAAGAGGTGCTGATGGTAGCGCCCCCAATGCACCTTGGCCACGAACCGCCCATCGCGCGCGAGATCCACGATCGCGCCGAGGCGAGGCTCGGTGGCGAAGTCGCGGACGGCCTCGAGGCGGTCCCGTCGCTCGCCTCGAGGTCTCAGCGCGCCATACCACCACCCGTGACGCGCGCCCAACAGCAAGCTCACCCGGCTCCCGAGCTCGACGCGGTCCTGAAGGTAGATCGCGCCGTTCTCGACGTCGGCGTCGAGTCGAATCTCGCCGCCGGTGCTGATCGGGATGACTCCCGACTGGGGCCACGTCGCCGACGAAGCGGCATCGAACGTGGGACGCTCCGGTGACGACGGGCGCCAGGTCATGCCTCCGTTGCGCAAATGCTGCTGGACGTACCGCGCCTTCGACAACTCGATTCCCGCCTTCCAGTGATGCCGAATCGGGCCGGTGCCTGACGAGAAGATGTCGGCGTCGGCGGAGATTGCCGTGGTCACGGGCGCGAATCGCTGGCGGAACGTCGCGTTGTGATACGACCGGTCGCCGCCAATCTCCCACGTGCGCATCCCGGCCACTGGATGTCCTCCATACGGCTCGCGTCGCTCGTCGCCATCGAGCCTCGCGACGCGAACATCGAGCAGCGCCTTCGTGCCCCACGACCGGCGCCAGGACACCAGGCCAAAGATCGTCGGCGCGTTGAGTCGTGTCCCCGCCTCCGCGCTCTCGAAGCCGGTCTGACCGAAGTGCTCGGCCTCGAGACTCACGAGCCCGGCCGACGCATCGACCACATCGCGCGGACTCGCCTGCCACGTCAGCTTGCCGAACAGCTTTCGCTCGTCGTGCTTGCCGAGGGTGGGAAGGAAGCGGCCGGACGGAGCGCCATCGGTCGTGAGATGATCGAGTACGCGAAGCTCGCGCTGCACGAGCTGCCCGGCGAGATAGTAGAAGAGGCGATCACGTATGAGCGGTCCGCGGAGCTCGCCCTCCACCTCGCGCCGGCCGGCCAGCTCGGCGGCGATTTCGGTGGAGCCGATGTTCGTGCTGTTGAGACGATGCGTCTCGCCGTTGATGCGAACGATTCCGGTGCGGGTGTTGGACCCGGACTTCGTCACCGCCCGAATGAGGCCGCCCTGGAAGTTGCCGAACTCGGCGCCCGCGGCGAGGCCGGTGACCTCGAGCTCCTCGAGCCAGGTGGGGTTGAGCGGGAGCAATGCGCCGCCGACGCCGGGATGGTTCAGCGCGACGCCATCGACGACATAGCTGTTCGCCTGCTGCGTCGCCCCACCCCACACCTGGTCGGGGCGCGCCCCGGGGGTGAAGGCGATGATCGACGTGAAGTCGTAGCCGAGCGGGAGCGCGGAGAGCTCCGCTTCATCGATGCGCGTACCGAACCGCGTGTCCTCGCGGTCGATCGCGTTCGCCGCGGCACCGACGACAACGGGATCGAGCGCCGTCGGCGCATCCCGGAGGACGATGTCGACCTCGGTCGACCGTCCCGGCTCCACAGCGACCGTCGGCTGCGAGGCGGGGCGGAAGCCGAGGCGACGCGCGACAAGGGTGTAGTCCCCCGGCGGAAGCAGGCCGAGTCGATACCGACCGTCGATGCCCGACAGATCGCGCCTGACGATCGATCCATCCGCGTGCGTGGCGGTGACGACGGCGCCCGACACGGGGCCTCCGTCGTCGGTGCGTACGTGACCGGAGAGCGACCCGGTCGATTGCGCGGACAGCGAGGCGGCGACGAGAAGGAGCGGGACGGCGAGGATGGCGACGCGAAGCACCATCAAGGCTCGTCCACCAGGCCGCTGCTCGGCACCGGCTGCACGCCCGGCTGCGCGAGCAGCCGCTCGTGCGCGTCGGCGGCGATGACCTCACGCTCGGGGACGTCGCGCTCGCCCACGTCGCGCACGAAGGCCACGCATACCGCCGCCGTCAGCAGAAAGAGGCCGCCCAGCATGACGACGTACAGCGGGGCCCGGGCGTTGTCCTCCCCGAACACGGCTCGAATCAGCGGGCCGAAGCCTAACGCCGCGACGATCTCGGGAATGACGATGAAGAAGTTGAACACGCCCATGTACACGCCCATGCGACTCGGGGGCAGCGCGGTGGAGAGGATCGCGTACGGCATCGAGAGGATGGACGCCCACGCGATGCCGACGCCGACCATGCTGAGAATGAGCAGATACCGATCGTGGATCAGGTAGACCGAGAGCAGCCCGGCCGCGCCGCATACGAGCGCGGACGCGTGCACGGTCTTGCGGCTGGTGAGCGCGGCCAGGCTCGGAAGCGCAAGCGCGACGAGGAAGCAGGTGATCGAGTAGAACGCGAACACCAGCCCGCCCCACTCGATGCCTTGCGTGTACAGCGCCGACTGCGGATCCGTCGCGCCGAACACGTGCCGCGCCGTCGCCGGGACGAAGAAGAGCCACATGCAGAACAGCCCGATCCACGTGAACACCTGCACGACCGCCAGCTGGCGCATCGTCGGCGGCATGCTCCGGATCGACTCCGCGATCTCGCGAACGAGGTTCGCGAGCCCGCGACGGTCGCGGCGGGCGCGATCGAACGCCGCCGGATCCTCGGGCGGAAACTCCGTCGTGGTGAACACCGTCCACAGCACGGCGATGAGGAAGACGGCGGCCCCCACCTGAAACGAGTACTTCACGGAGAGTGGAATGCCACTGGCGGTGCTCCCTTCGACGCCGAGCCAGCTGAACACGAAGGGAAGCGCGTTGGCGAGACTCGCCCCAATGCCGATGAAGAACGACTGCATCACGAAGCCGGCGGTGCGCTGGCTGGCGTTGAGCTTATCGGCGACGAAGGCGCGGAACGGCTCCATCGAGATGTTGATGGACGCGTCGAGCACCCAGAGGAGCGTGGCCGCCATCCACAGGGCCGTGGACGTCGGCATGATGAAGAGCGCCACCGAGGCGAGGATCGCGCCGGTGAGGAAATACGGCCGGCGCCGGCCGAGCCGTCCCCACGTGCGATCGCTGAGCGCCCCGACGATCGGCTGGACGAGGAGCCCGGTCATGGGCGCCGCGAGCCAGAGCAGCGGCACCTCATCGGGCCGGGCCCCCAGTCGCTCGTACACCGCCGACATGTTGGCGAGCTGCAGTCCCCAGCCGAACTGAATGCCGAGGAACCCAAAGCTCATGTTGAACATCTGCCCGAAGCTCAGGCGGGGCTTCTCCATGCGTCCTCAGGGGAAGGAGCGGAAGCGAAGTTGGCGGCTCGGGGGGGCTTTGTGAAGAAGGGATCAGGACCCCTACCGCCTTCCCACCCCCAACGCGTCCGCGACGCGATTGATGTAGTTGAACCAGGACGCGATGAGCGTGATCTGCAGGATGCCTCGATCATCGAAGCCGACCGCGCGCAGCCGGTCGTGGTGCTCCGGCGTGATGCGCGTGGCGTCCTTCGTCAGCTGCACGACGTAGTCGAGCATCACACGCTCGGCGTCCGAGATCGGCGCGGCGGTGTAATCGCGTCGCAGCGCGTCCACGAACGCGTCATCGAGCGTGACCCGACGCAGAAACTCTGCGTGCGAGTCGATTCAATACTTACATCGATTCGTCTCCGAGACCATCGTCGTGATCATCTCGTGCTGACGCCGTGTGAGCGGGAGGTCCGGTGACATGAGGACCCCAAACGTCGCGAACGCGTGATACAGCGCCTCGGGGATGAGGCTGTGCGATGCCACGATGCCCGACGTCTCCCCCGCCCCCACCGGGTGCACGGGTGTCGCGTACTCCAGCGGGTACAGCGCACGCTGCATCTCGATCGCGCGCTTGAGCGCGGGGTCGGCATCCGTGAAGTCGATCGTCTTGATCCAGGTCATTGAGTTACTCCGCGTGCAGGCTTCATCGCGCAACGAGCCCTGACAGCATTATCACAGAGAACACCGAGACATCCACAGGGACTCACCGAGAACGTCAACGGCGAAATGCGTTTCCAAAAGCATGTGTGGGCGCAGTGCCTCTGTGAGTCCCTGTGGACGTCTCTGCGATCTCTGTGATAACGCCGTCAGGGCTCGTCGCGCACCGGTCTTCGCTTCACCACCATCCGCGACACCGGGATTCCCAACCCCACGACGACCGCCCCGATGAGGGTCTGAATCGGACGGCCAACGGCGAACAGTACGACCATGATGATCACCAGCGCGAGGAACACCAGCACCGGCAGCGGATGCCATCGCGCGCGGAAGATCGCCGGGCTGTCCAGAGGGCGCGGAAGCCTCAGCATCGCCGCTGCCGACAAGCCGAGGAAGAACACTGCCGCCGGAATGAAGTAGCCGAGAATCTGGTCGAACGTCCCGAGCATCACCAGAACGCAGGCGAGCGCGACCTGGATGAGCGTAGCCCGGGGAGCGGATTGGCGCCGAGCATCGAATCGCACCAGAGAGGCCGGGAACACCCCGCTGCGAGCCATCGCGAGATAGACTCGCGGCGCCCCGAGCAATACCGCCGCCAGGCTGCCCGCCACGGCGACGACGACAGCGCCGGCCAACGCGCGTCCTGCGCCCTCCCCGAACAGGGACGAGCCTAACGCGGCCACGAAGGCTTCATTGGTGGCGTGCGGCTGCCCTTGCATGGCATGCATGAACGCGACGCTGAGTCCCGCATACACGAGCGTCACCACCACCACACCGCCGACGAGCGCCACCGGTAACGTCCGCCGTGGGTCGACGATCTCCTCGCTCATCTTGCCAAGGTCCCACCAACCGCCGAAGGCGAAGAACGCGCCCATGAGCGCCCCGGCCAGCGCGGGGAACGACGGAACGGCCACGGACGAGGCCGCCGCGGGCTCGCTCACATCTCCCCTGACGAGCACCGCGATGAGCAGCACGACGATCGTGGCGAGCTTCGCGAGGGCCGTCAGCCGGAGCACGCGCGCGCTGCTCTCGATCCCGAGGGTGGATATCGTCGCCAACGCGACGATGCAGCCGATCGCGACCACGGGGACGAGCGACGCCGGCCCTCCCAGCACCGCCAGGAAATAGGTGGCCAGTCCGACCCCGAGCGCCGCGGTCAGTCCCGGATCCATCACCAGGAGCGACATCCATCCGTACACGAAGGCGGTCCGCTCGCCAAAGGCCTCGCGGAGATACACGTAGGCCCCTCCCGCTTCCGGATAGCGAGTCCCCAGTTCGGCATAACACAGGGCGCCAGCGGCTGACAGGAGCCCCACCAACGCCCAGACGCCAAGCACCCATCCGGTCGACCCGAGGGTACGCGACATCTCGGCCGGTGTGAGAAAGATCCCCACACCGATCACTTCGGCGATGATCATCGCGAGGGCTGCCCACACGCCGAATCGTCGCAGCAGTGCGCTGCCCATTCAGACGATCACCGCATCACCGTCGTGTGCTCTCCGTGAGGGCAAACCGCGCTGAAAATACGTGAGCGGGGCGGTTCTACAAGGCAGCAACGCCCCCGAGTCCTTCACAACCTCGCGAGCGGTGCGCACCTTCCGCCATGCGCCCTCGCCGGGTTGACCAGAACCCGATACTCACCCCAGCGTCAGTTACCGCCTCTCACCCCGATCTCCATGTGGTCGGGGTGTTCAATCCCGCCGTTACTGAGCACGAGGGCGAGGTAATCCTCCTTCTCCGAGTAGCCGAGGCCGCCGGCTCCGGCGCGGACGGCGAGATCACCGCGCCCGTGTACGATGCGGAGCGTGGGCGGCTCGAGATTCATCGGTGGCCTCGCGGGACGAAGGGTCTCGATGCCAGCGACCCGCGAACGGTCACGGTCGATGGACGCACCTGGCTCACGTCGCTGTCCCACCTGCGCATCGCGCGCTCGCGGGACGGCATCCACTTCGAGGTGGAGCGCACCCCCGCGCTCGTCCCGGCCACGCCGTATGAATCCTTCGGAGTCGAAGATCCCCGCATCACGCGGCTCGATGGGACCTACTGGATCAACTACACCGCCGTCTCTCCTCTCGGCATCGCGACCGCGCTCGCGTCCACCACCGATTTCAGGACGTTCCGTCGCCACGGAATCATCTTTCCGCCCAACAATCGCGATGTCACGATCTTTCCCGACCTCATCGATGGCCAATACGTCGCCCTGCACCGGCCCATGCCCGAGGGGATTGGGCACCCCGCGATGTGGGCCGCGTCATCGGCCGATCTCATCTCGTGGGGCGACCATCGACTCGTGGCGACCGCCCGCGAAGGCGGCTGGGATGACGCGAAGATCGGTGGCGGCGCGGTCCCCTGGCGTGTGCGCGCCGGCGGGCGCGACGCCTGGCTCGCCGTCTATCACGGGGTGACACGCTCGCCGCTGACGTACTCGCTGGGGGCGCTCCTGCTCGACGGGCGCGACCCGTCCCGCGTGCTCGCTCGCTCGCGTGAGCCGATCCTCTCCCCCGAGACACCGTACGAGCGTGAGGGATTCTTCGGCGGCGTCGTCTTCACCTGCGGGCTGATCGCCGGCGGCGATCGCGTGCGCATCTACTACGGCGCGGCCGACGGCGTGACCGCCGTCGCAGACCTTTCCCTCGAAGAGATTCTCGCCGGGATGGCATCACCGTGACCTTCGAGCTCGGCGTGAACTACTGGCCACGGCGGCGCGCCATGTACATGTGGCGCGACTTCGACCTCGGCGAAGTGCGCGACGACATGGCGCACATCGCGAGCATGGGCTTCGATGTGGCTCGTGTGTTCGTGCTGATGGAGGACTTCCTTCCGGCCCCGATGACGGTGTCCCCGAAAATGTTGGGGCGCCTCGTCGAGCTGAGCCAGGCGGCGAAGGACGCGAACGTCGCGGTCGTTCCCACGCTCATCGTCCTGAACATGAGCGGCCGCATCTGGTGGCCGGCGTGGATGCTCGACGTCCACGGGCATCCGGCCGATTTGTACAGCGATAGCGCAGTGCTCCCGTCGGAAGTGCTCCTGGTGTCGAGCTGCGCGCGCGTGCTCGCCGGTGATCGGGCGGTGCGTGCCTTCGACCTCACCAACGAGATCGACGACGCGCAGCGCCCGCGGACTCGAGGCGCCGCGCGTCGGTGGGCGTCGATCCTCGGGTGCACGGTGAGGGAAGCGGCGCCGGGGACGCCGATTCAGATCGGGACCCACCTGCCCTCGCTCACGACGACGAACAACATGCGAGTCGACGATCTCGGGGCGCTCTGCGACGAGGATGTCATGCACGCGTACCCTCTCTACTGCGACGTCGCGCGCTCGTTCCTCGATCCCGAGCTGGTTCCGTTCTCCTGCGCCCTGACGACCGGTCTCTCCGGGCGCGGACGCCCGACGCTCATGCAGGAGTTCGGGCTGTGCACGGCGCCCGAGGGAGAAGCCGGCCGCACGATTACCGATGATTTCCTGGGCCAGCCTCGCACGCAGTATCTCGCGTCGGAAGACGAAGCCGCCGCCTACTACGAGTCAGTCCTGGATCGCCTGGCACGCACCGGCGCGGCGGGCGCGTACGCGTGGTGTTTTGGCGACTACGACGCGACGCTCTTCGATCGGCCTCCGTTCGCGACCGCGGTGCGCGAGCGCACCTTTGGGCTCGTGCGGGCCGACGGGAGCGAGAAGCCTGCGGCCGAGGTGTTCCGGATGCTCAGACGGCGGCGCGACGCGGGAATGATCCCGGACGCTCCGGTCGCCCCCGTACTGGATGTGAGCGCCGACGATTACTATCTCGCACCCGCCCGGAACTTCGAGCGACTCTACGCGCGGTGGCTGTCCCGCGATACCCCGTGATCGCGCTGCTCGAGCGGCTCTCCACGAACCCCCTGATCCGTCCCGCGCAAATCCCCTTCACGCGGGCGAGCGGCGCCTTCAATCCCGCCGTCGCGGTGGACCGCGCGTCCGATCGCGTCGTCTTCCTCGTGAGGGTGTTCGAGGAGGAGACGA
>DATBIU010000100.1:0-9740 GCA_036556765.1 Gemmatimonadaceae bacterium
TCCAGCAGTCGGCCACTCGTCAGGCAGGAGGCACTGGACTCGGCCTCAGCGTGGCGCGGCGACTGGCGCGGTTGTTGGGAGGCGACCTGACGGTGGAAAGCGCTCCCGGTGAAGGGGCCCGGTTCACGGTGACTCTCCCACTGCGCGCGCCGGCCTCCGACGGCGTGCGGTCGGGGCGGGCGGACGCTCGTCAGACACCACGGGAGTCTCGGCGAGCCAGCTAGTGGACTGGTTCCGTGACAGGGATAGCAGGCCGAGGAACCGCAGATGGCCGCAGAGGCCGCAGAACTGCCAACGTCAAAAGCGTGGATACGGATTCCACGGATTCGCGACGGCGAAACCGCACGGATGACGGCAACAGCGAAAAGCCTTTGTGAAAACCTATCGGATAGAGGTCGCGGTGACCCAGGGAAGTGGCTTCTCAGGTTTGCCGTTGCAGTTCCAACGCTCTCGCAGTTGGTGTATTCGTGCCGTTTCGCCGTTGAAAATCCGTGGAATCCGTGTCAGGGCTTTTGACGTTGCGGTTTCTGCGGCCTCTGCGGCCATCTGCGGTTCCTTCACCCCTGCGCTCACGAAGTGAGACGCAGCTCACCAGGTCGCGCGAGCAGGTGGCGCGGTGGAGATTCGCCCGGCCACCAGTTCCACCGTCCCGCCAGTCGTAGGAGCGCGGGGCCGATCGCCATCCGAACGACCGTCGCATCGATGAGCACCGCGACCGCCAGCGCGAAGCCGAGCATCTGGACGAGCAGCACGTCCCCGAGCATGAACGCGCCGAAGACGACGAGCATGATCGCGGCCGCGCTCGTGATGACGCGGCCGGTGCGTGCCACCCCCTCGACGATCGCGTCGCTGTTGCTGGCGCCGGCGCGGCGAGCCTCGGCCACCCGGGAGACGAGGAATAGCTCGTAGTCCATGCTGAGGCCGAAGACGATGCAGAAGACCAGTACCGGGATCATCGGGAAGGTGCCGCCGGGGGGAGCATCGTGGCCGAGCAGGTGGATCCCCGCCCCGTCGCCGAACACCAGCACCATTGCGCCGAACGCCGCGGCGACCGAGAGCAGATTGAGCGCGACGGCCTTGAGGGGGATCAGGATCGAGCGCAGCGCGACCCCCAGCACGAGCAGCGACGCGCCGATCACCACCGACGCCAGCATGATGAACCGGCCGCTGAGGGCGCCGCGATAGTCCGCGTTGAACGCCGGAATGCCACCGACCAGCATCCCTGCACCGGGCACGCCGCTCAGCTCGGCGGCGCCGCGCTCGCGCATCCGCACCACGAGATCGACGAGCGCGTTCGGCGATGCATTCTCGGTGGGGATGACCTCGAGCATGGTCGCGCGTCCGTCACGTGACACGAAGGTGGCGCTCACGTCGGCCGGGAGAAGCGATTCCAGCAGCCGGCCGGGCACCGCGCCAGGAACAATCGTCGGGAGCGAACGCACACGCGCCACTTCGGGCTCACGCAACAGAGCAGCGGTCATCCTCGACATGGCGCGCCATCCGGCGTGGTCGAGGACCGGCATGCCGGGTGGCAGGTCGAGGACGACGCGAATTCCCTGAACGACGTTGCCGCGGTTCATCATCTGGAGATCGCGCACGGCTCGAGCGGATTCCATGTCGCGCGGCAGCCAGTCGCCGCGAGGAAGTCGGGTGTCGAGCCGGGTGGCCTGCCAGGCCAGCGCACACACCGGGAGCGCGCCGATCGTGAGCACGACGCGCGGACGCGAGACGGCGAGGCGTGCCCATGCTCGCCACCACCCGTCGGCGCGCGCGTGACGCCGATGGAGGTGCCCAAGCTCCAGGCGTGATCCCGCGATCGCGAGAAGCGCCGGCACCAACGTCACCGCCACCAGGGCGGAGATCAGCGTCACGAGCAATCCACCGACCGCGATCGCGCGTACCTCGTCGAGGGGGATGAGCAGCAGTGCACCGAATCCGATCGCGACGGTTCCAGCGGACAGGAGAACTGTCGGGCCTGCGCGCGCGACACATTCCGTCGCCGCATCATGGACCGGTCGTCCATCCGCACGCGACGCGCGAAAGCGACTCACGGTGAGCAGGGCGTAGTCGATGCCCAGCCCGATGCCGAGCATCGAGACGACGTTCTGGAGGACGATCGACAACGGCCACCACGCGGCGGCTACCGCGACGATGCCGAACGTCACTCCCACGGCGACCCCCGCGGCGATCAACGGAAGCACCGCGGCCGCCAGCGCGCCGAATGCAAGCAGTAACACCGCCAGCGTGAGCGGCAGCGCGCGCCGCTCGGCGGTGGCGGCCGCTGCCGCGCTGGCCTCGCGCAGGTCCGCGTTGAGGGCGACTTCGCCGGTCCAGCGCGCGGTCGCCTTCGGGTAATGCGCGCGCAGCACCGCCTCGAGGCGCGCGCTCGTCTGCCGGAGCTCCGGCAGCATGCGCTCGGGGCGATCCACTGCCGGGTCGAGGCCCGCCACGACGAACGTACCCGCCCCGTGTGCGCCGACGAACAACGAATCGGAGTCGTCGAGGTAGGAGAAGGTGCGCGTCACGGACGGAGCGCCGTCGATGGTGCCGACGACGCGCTCGAGGGCGACGCGCCCTTCAGGTGTGTCCGGTCCCGGAATGCCCGTCAGCACCAGCATGGCCCAGCGCGCGAATGGCGAGCCAAAGCGCGTGGCGAGAACCGGCTCGAGGGCAGCGGACTCGCTGCCGTTCACGCGAGCGGCAGCCGTTAGGCGTTCCTCGATCGTGAGTGCCAGCGGAGCCAGGCCTCCCACGAGGAGGATCCAGCCCGCGACGACCGGCCAGCGCCAGCGGACGAGGGCCGCTGCCCGCCGATCAGACCCAGCCATCCTTCCAGAGCGAGCAGTCGCGGCACGCGGGCAGCGACTCGTAAGCGCGGCGGTGGACGGCGGCGCGGATGTCACGCATCCGCTCCCCGTTCCAGATCTCGGCGATCGTCTGATCGCGGACGTTGCCGAGAATCTCCTTGCGCGCCCAATCGTGTGCACAGAGGAGCACGCTGCCGTCGTGGAGGATGTCGGTGGTCGCGAAGGGCGCGGGGCAGTGGCCCAGCCAGGCCCGGGCGGCCCGGCGGCCAAGCCGGTGGAGCAGGGGCACCTGCTCGCTCGTGAGGCGAAGCGTGTCGTCGAACTCGGGAAGCGCCCCAACGCGGTTGTTCGCGGTGTAGACGAAGACGGGAATGCCCCGCGCCCGCCATCGCGCGGCGAAGGTACGGACCTCGTGCGCGTTGTCGCGCAGCTTGACCATCCGCACGAAGACACTCGTCCGCGGGAGCCGCGCGTCGATCACGCGCTCGACGCCGGCGACCACCTCGTCGAAGTCGAGCCCGACTCGGATGCGCTCGTAGGTCGCCTCGCTCACCGCATCGAGGCTGATGTCGAGGACGTCGAGCTCGACCTCGCGAATCCGCTCGATCGCCTCGGCCGTGAGGAAAGCGCCGTTCGTCACCAGCTCGACCTCGACCCTGCCGCGCGTCAGGTGCTTGAATCGCGCAATGCGGTCGAACAGCCTCTTGTCGAGAAAGGGCTCGTTCTGGAGCATCGGGACGAACGTGTCGACCTCGGGCCGTTCGGCGATCTCGGCGATGATCTTCTCGAACAGCTCGTGGTCCATGCGGCCGCGCGGGAACTGTTTCTTGAACAGCGGATACGGACACATGATGCACGACGCGTTGCACGCGTTGATCGTCTGGAGCTGGATCAGCGCGGGGAAGGGCCGCGCGGCCATGTCGCGAATCGGCGAATAGCGGCGATTGGCGGCCCGAAGCGCGCGATAGAAGCGCATCTGGTAGCCGAGTCGGGTGAGCTTCTCAGGCATGGGTGCGCCTCAGACGAGTGCGGTTTCGAAGTGCAGCGGACGATCATCGAGTGCGGCACCGGCCCACTCGCCGCTCGGCATGGTGACGTACGCGTGAATGTCCGTGGGGGCGGCGAGGAGGCCGTCGAGGGCGGCGGCGATGCGCTCGCGGGTGTCCAGCGCCACGCTCACGAAGACGCGCTCCTCGCCGCGCATGTGGTCGTAGGCCGCGAGCACCAGCGCACGGAGCACGTCCGCGCGGTCGAGCGGAACGCAGAGGTGGACGGCGCTGGCGTGGTGCAGTGGCTTCCCAATCGCCGGCGGCGCCGTTGCCCCGACGAATGGGGCGACGACACTCACCACGCCGCGAAGCACGGATAGTGTGGCGGAGTACCGCAGGACGCGAAGTGTCTTCATCGCCCGCTGATCCCACATGCCGACGAAGCCGAGCAGCCGGCCCTGGCGGTCGCGCGCGAGCAGATAGTCTTCGATCTCGAGTCCGGGCGCCGCGTGAATCCAGCGCGCGAGACTCTCCGCGTCGAGCGCGGCGCAGAATTGGCGCGTCGGAGCGATCGTCGTCCACAGATCGGCCATCGCCTCGAGATCGCGCGGCGTGGCGATCGCGATGCGCAGGTCGGGCGGACTGACACTCTCCCGCCGCCACAACAGTGGAATTGCGAAGGAGCGGACCGTCGCGAAGCGATGAAGGCGAGGAAGGCCGCGTGGCCCGGTGGCACGGCGCTCCATCGACCGGTTGCCGGCGAGCACCGTCAACAGAATCGGCGTGGATTCGCCCGCCGTCTCGCGCGCCGTCGCGCCGACGAAGCGCTCGAGCGCATCCGCGGCGCCTGTGCCGCGATGCTCGGGGTGCACCTTGAGGTCCCCGGCATAGACGAGGGTGACGGGCCGCCCATGCATCCACGCACGTCGCTCCGCCGTCGCGACGCAGGCGATGGGCCGCCCACCGTCGCCGTCGACCACGCCAACCGTCCACCGGTCTCCCTCCAGCCGGTTGAGCGCGAAAAAGTCCGGTGCGCGGTCGATGCGGAGCGACAGATCGCCTTCCATCGGACAGGCGGCCGCCAGCTCGATGAGGGCCTGGTTGTCGTCCTCGGTCGCGAGCCTCACGAGCCCAACCGGGGCGGCCATCGCGGCGGCGATCATGGCGCGCCTCGCACTTCGCACACGACGGCACGGTGTTGCACGAGACTCCGATCGCGCCGCATCAGGCGCTCGCCGTAGCCGGGCCGCTCGACGATCATCCCCCTCCACCGGTCGGGCACGTCGGTCCACCCGACGAAGTTCCTGAAGACGACGCGAGCGCCTGGCCGCGCCGTCCGCACGACCTCACCGAGGAGGGCATCGAGCGCAGCCGCATCGAGCCACTCGGCGATGTTGGAAAGGGCGAACCCGTCGATCGAGCGAGGGCGGCACGACCGCAGGTATGCGGTCATCGATCCGTCGGCGAGCGAGAGCATGTCGGCCGCCTCGGCGGTGCGCGTCAATCCCTTCGGCGTGAGGTACGGAGGCGCTCCGTTCGGCTCGCCGACCGGATATCGCCCCGTCAGCATCTCGTGGAGGAAGTAGTTGTCTCGCGCCGGCAGCTCTGTGAGCGCTCGCTCAGCGAGCGCGCGAAAGTGAGCCGCGAAGCTCGCATTGTCGACGTGGGCGAAGAACGACGGGTGGTACGCGCGTGACATGGTCCAGCGGTTGAGCAGCAGCGCGAACAGCGTGCGCCAACGCCACCCCGCCCACGCGCGGGCGAAGATCTCTCGTTGGGCATCGAGTGATGACGCATGCAGGAGCGCCGGCACACCGCCCGGCCGCACCACGAGGCGCGCCACCACGGAAGCGACGAGAGCGATGAAGCGCTCGCTCCTCCCGGCGCGCAGAACTCCGCGCTCGATCGCTCGCAGATGCGCATCCCAGTACGACCGCGCCGGAGCGGTGAGCAACGGGGCGAGCACGCCGTACAGGCGGCGGCGCCGAACACCCGGCATTGGCTGGCCGCCGAGGAACGCGACGACGTCGGTTCCCTCGAGCGCGCGGATGGCGGCAAGCTTCAGCTCCACCAGGTGGTTTTGCGTGCGCGACAGGTCGACGCCCACCACGCGGCACGCGCCGGCGGCGAGCAGCGACAGCGCGGTGCAGCCGCCCGAGCTCACGATCACGATCGTGCCGCCGAGTGCGGGTGCGAGCGCCTGCGTCTCGAGGCAGGGGTCCTCGCGCACCTGCGCGAACATCAGCGGACCGTCGGTGGCGTCCGCCAACCCGGTGCGCGCCAGCGGCCGCGCCACCCGATGCACGGTGCGTCGAGGGAGCGCCAGCGCGGCCGTCGTCATGCCGCCCGGGCGAAGCCGTACTCGTCGCACAGCTGCGCGTAGATGGTCTCATCCGCGTCCGCGAACTCGCGCATCGTGCGGTCGACGAGCTCTCGCCCGCGCACCTTCTCCTGCTCATCGAGCCAGGTCTTCACCCACGACAGGTGGTCGCGCTCCTCATCGAGCAGACGCCGGAGTGTGGCGCAGATGGCCGGGTGGGTGCCGGGGCGTCGCAAGTGGAGGGTGAAGTGCCGGAAGACGCGGCGCTCGAACACCTGCGTGAGCGCGAGCACGTGGAAGAGTGACACGGGCGCGTGCAACGCGCGTGCATAACGGGCTTGATAGGTATCGCGAACGGGACGCGGAGTACCGCCGAGGGCGATCATCGTCTCCGTCCAGCACTGCGCATGCACGACTTCCTCCGCCGCGTGGCGCGTGAGGGCGAGCACGAGCCGCGGGTCTCGCACCCGTCGCGCGATCTGCGCGAGGATGAGGCCTCCGTGCAGCTCCGAGGCGCGGTAGAAGTTGAGCAGGTCGAGCTCACGAGTGGCATCGAGCATACGTGGCTCCGGTCAGAGCGTGGTCTTGAGGTGATCGACCAGACGACGGCCGCACAGGCGCTCGATGCGCTCGGCGAACGTGCGTATGGCGATGGGATCGCCCGGCATGGCGACCGGAACTTGCCCGACCGCCTCCTCGCCGTAGTGGTGGAAGCCGACGGCGGCCTCGAGCACGCGGTCGGCGAGCGCCGGATCGCGAGCGAGTCGCTTGGCGATCAGGTCCGAGGCGCTCTGCGCGTGGCGCACCTCGTCGGCCGCGATGTAACGGAGCAGCTCGGCGAGCACAGGCTCCTCGGCGCGCTCGGCGAGTCGCCGGAAGAAGTACGCGGCGAGATGCTCGCTGAGCATGAACTCCACGAGGTGCTCGAGCACCTCGCTGGCGGGGAAGTCGCGCGCCACGCCGGCACGACGGAGCTCGATGAGCTCCTCGTCGGTGATCGCCGGCTGGAAGCCGGCGACGTCGAGATACATGCGCAGGGCATGGAAGTGCTTGAACCCCTCGTACATCTCGATGCCCACCGCCGCGCACCCGTCCACGTCATCCCACAAGACGCGAAGGAAGCGCGCGAGGTTGACCGGATGGAACGACTCGATGAGCGCCGCGTCGCGCAGGGCGGCGAGAATGTCCGGCTGGGCGAGCGCGCGCTCGCGATCGACGGCGTGCCAGGCGATGTCTCGGTCGATCGACCAGGCGCCCCGCTCCGTGGCCGATGCAAAGCGCGCGTAGAGATGTGGACGGATGAGGGCGGACGTACTCATGACTCCACCTCCGCGAGGCGGGCATCGATCGGGGGCCAGCACACGCGATCCACCCCGTGCGCGACCAGGAACGCGAGCAGCCACCGCTCCACGCCGAACGCGACACAGCCGGTGGTCGCGGGCTCCCCGTTCGCGAGCGTGATGTCGAACGCCTCGCCGAAGAACTGCTCGTGGTTGTTGAACGACGCTGCAGCCGTGCTCCGCTCGCCGCCGAGGGGGAGCGCGAGCTCGTGCTTCAGCGCTTTGACCCGCTGCACGATCGCCTTGCCTCGCGCGGTCGGGGCGAAGAACGGGTCCGTGGCGACGAGGAACCCGGCGTCGAGATCGAGGCGAGAGGCCAGCGCGCCGGCGAGTCGCATCCCGCGTTGACGGAAGTCCTCGACGGCGTCGGCGTCGCCGAGGCAGACGATCTCCCGCATCGTGAACGCCCACTGGCGCTCGAGGGGAGCGAGGCGTGCACCTTCGTGCCGCCAGCAGGTCCCATCGAGCGTGACGAGACGCGTCGTCGTCAGGCGGCGCCCGGCGAAGCGCTCGAACACGTGGTAGCACAAGGCGGGCGGCAGCACGACGTCGGTCACCTGCGCCGCGGCGCGCGCCGCCGCGGTCGCGTCATCGGCGGTGGCGATGCGCTCGAGCGCGGCGTCGTCGTCAGGCAGGTGTGACGCCGCCGTGAGCCAGAAGGGAAACGAGGTGAAGTAGTCCGCGCGCGCAAGCGTACGCATGGCGAGCGCGGGCGGCGATGACCATTCCTCCGGGGAGTCGCGGTGGGCCAGCGCCGCGATCTCCCGCTCCAGGCGGCGCAGCAGCATGAGCGGGTGGCCGCGGAGCGCGATGATCCCCGGAGCGACCTCCCACAGGTCGCCGCGCGCATGGAGTGCCGCCACGACGCTCTCAGACGTTCGCATATGCGTCCTCCTGGACGAACATCCGCGCGATGCGGGCGACCGTCCCGAAGTTGTCCATCCGGATGCATTCATCGGGCACGATCTGCCCGGTGTTCACCTCCGTCCACGCGATGAGCTCGAGAATCCCCATCGAGTCGATCACGCCACGGGCGAAGAGCGGCGTGTCCGGCGTGAGCACGACTCCCTTCGACACAAAGCGGCTGTTGAGCCACGCGAGCATCGCCGTCTCGAATCGGGTGCGGGCGTTCATGCTGCCTCCGGGAGCGTGGCGCTCCAGTTCGAGTCCAGCAGCCGCTCCAGCATGCGATCCCAGTACGTGTGCACCGGCGCTGCGACGGTCCCGAGCAGCTCGTGCGCGCTCGATGTGTCGAAGCGCTTGGGGAGCGCGAGTTGCGGAACGAAATGCGACAGCGATCGGGTAATGCGCTTGAGCCGCGCATCCCCGACCAGCTCCACCGAGCGCTCGAACAGGCTGTAGGTGGCGAGATTCGACAGCGCGGGCCGCGCGATGCCTCGGCGTCGCCATCCCGCATCGCGAGACCAGAGCGAGTACGTCCGATCCAGCAGCGTGCCGAGGGGCAGGGCGCCGTCGCCCGCACACAGGTGAACGGTGCGGCCTGCCCCGTTCGCGATCAGCGCCAGCTGGGCGATCGCATCGGCGGCCCAGTCGGCTGGAATGACGTCGACCGGAGTGTGCTCCGTGCCCGGCATCATCGACGCCAGCCCGGCGTGATAGAGACGCAGGGCGCGGTGCACGGCGTTCACCTGCGTCACCCCGCCGCCCACGTCGTCACAGACGACGGTACTCGGCCGCGCGATCACGTACGAAAGACCGCTCGCGCGAACGAGCTCCTCGGCCTCGTGCTTCGATTGCTCGTACGCGTTCACCCAGCCCGCGCCGGCGGTGTCATCGGTCTCGAGGATGAGGCCCGTCTGTCGCCCGACGGCGAACGCCGTGCTCACGTGGACGAGCCGCGCAATCGAAAGCGACTCGGCGAGCGCGATGACGTGCCGCGTTCCCTCGACGTTCACCCGTCGAGCATCGGCGAGCGAGCGAGAGAAGACGATGTCGCCGGCGCAGTGTACCAGCGTCACGCACCCGTGGAGGTGACGCCTAACGGCCGCCACGTCCATGCCGAGCGCGGGACGCGTGATGTCGCCACGCACGGGCGTGACGCGGGCGCCCATCGCGCCGGCCATCGAGCGCCACCGTGCGACATCCCGCACGAGGACGACAATGGGGGCATCGGTTCGCCGAAGCAAAGACTCGACCACTCGGCGGCCGATCAGCCCGGTGGCGCCCGTGACGAGGAGGGGACGGTGCGTGTTCACGTCAGGCCTCCACGGCCAGCGCGGTCCAGTGGGCGCCGTAGCCATACGAGAAAAGCAGCAGCCGCTCG
>DATBIU010000101.1:0-3432 GCA_036556765.1 Gemmatimonadaceae bacterium
CGGTTCCTCGGCCTGCTATCCCTATGACGGAACCAGTCCATTAATGTTCCCGGGCGCGCCGACGTTATCATGGCGCGGAGCTCACGAACCGGGTGAATGAATGCCCTGCTGCACATCCGAATGTTACGAGTCGACGTTCAACGACCGGCACGCAGCGAAGCAGCTGAGGCGCTACCGCAGGAAGGGGCCGAACAAGACGACGCGAATGCTGCTCGACGGGCTGCGCAGCGCGGGCATCGAGGACGCGGCGGTGCTCGACGTTGGAGCGGGGGTCGGCGTCGTCCACCATGAACTGTTGGCCGCCGGCGCGCGGTCGGCGGTGCACGTCGACGCCGCGCGACCGCACATGCGCGCCGCGCGCGAGGAAGCCGAGCGACGCGGACACGCCGAGCGGGTGACGTTCGTGCACGGGGACTTCGTTGCGCTCGCCGATACGGTTCCGGCCGCCGATGTCGTCACGCTCGACCGCGTCATCTGCTGCTATCCCGACATGGAGGCGCTCGTCGCCGCGTCCGCGGGCAAGGCTCGTCGGCTCTACGGGGCGGTGTTTCCTCGCCAGCGCCCGGGAGTGAAGGTCATGTCAGCGGTGGGCAACCTCGTGTGCCGGCTCCGCGGCGACCCGTTCCGGTCGTACATCCACCCGACGGCGGCGATCGATGCCGCGGTGCGGCGGCAGGGCTTCACCGTCCGGTCGATTGCGGACACGCTGCTCTGGCGCGTGGCCGTCTACGCGCGCGGTTAGGCGCTCACCGCACGCCGGCACCGCGCAGGTACTCGCTCCCAACTTCCGCGTACTGACGGATCGCGATCTCCGGCTCCTCGATCTCGGGGTGCCAGCGCTTCTCCCACTCGAAGCTGTAGAACCCGCGGTAGCCGGCTTTCGCGAGCGCCTCCACCTGCTGCCGGACGGGCACCGCTCCCGTTCCGGTCAGCACGTACCGTCGCCCGGTCCCATCGGCGACGGAGTCCTTGAGGTGCGTATGCCGAATCCACCGGCCGAGCTGCCTAACGGTGGCCTCGGGCGCCTCGCCGGAGGCGACGAACGTATGGTGCGCGTCCCAGAGCAGCGCCACCGCCGGCGAGTCGGCCCGCTCGAGGATCTCGAGCAGCGATGGTGAATCGGTGAAATCGCCATGCGACTCGATGAGCAGCGTCACCCCAAGGTTGTACGCGCGCTCTCCGAGCTTGCGAAGGTTGGCGGCGATCCGCGCGCGCGTGGCCTCGCGGGATTCTCCGTCGACGTACCGGTCGCCGAACACGCGCACGTACGGGGTGCCGAGCGCGCGGGCGAGGTCAATGAAGCGCCCGGCTTCGTCCAGTTGCGCGGCGTCCAGGTCGTGCATCCGCGCCGAGGCGCCAAGGCAAACAACGGCGAGCCCGCGGTCGGCGAGCTGCTTCCTCACATCCGGGAGCCGAGCCGGCGCGAGATCGGGATGCTGCGTGATGTCGACCTTGTCCTGCAGTCCGCGGAGCTCGAGGGCGGGGAACCCGTGCGTCCTGGCGAAGTCCAGGATCTCACGCAGGCTCCAGCTCGGGCAGCCGAGCGTCGAGAAGCCTAACGGCAGACGACGTGCCGTGGTCTCGATGCGCGGTGCGCCGGCGCAGGCGGCGAGAAACGCGATCGCCGAAGATTGCAGGAACTCCCGCCGGGATGTCATTAGAGATTCCGCCGCGTCATCTCGCGCACCGCGTAATCGGCGGCGCGAGCGGTGAGCGCCATGTAGGTGATCGACGGGTTCTGGCACGCCGAGCTGGTCATGCAGGCGCCGTCGGTGATGAACAGGTTGGGGACGTCGTGCGCCTGGTTGTGCGCGTTCAGCACCGAGGTCTTCGGGTCGCGCCCCATCCGCGCCGTCCCCATCTCGTGCACGCTGAATCCCATCGGCGCGTCGTCGTCGTAGATCTGCACGTCCCGGCACCCGGCCGCCTCCAGCATCTCGGCCGACTGCGTCTTCACGTCCTCGCGCATCGCCTTCTCGTTTTCGCTCCAGCTCCAGTGGATGCGCGGCACCGGGAGGCCCCACTGATCCTTTCGCTCGGGATCGAGATCGACGTAGTTCTCGTGCCGCGGCAGGCACTCGCTGTAGCCCTGCACCGAGATCCCCCACGCTCCCGGCTCGCGCAGCTTCTGCTTGAGCTCCACGCCCAGGCCGGCCATCCCCCACCCGCGCGCCCAGCCGCTCCGCCCGACGCCCACCTGGATTCCATAGCCGCGCAGGAAGCTCACCTTCGCCTCGTCGCGACCGCCGAGGTTACGAAACCGCGGGATGTAGCACCCCGTTGGCCGACGGCCGTAGTAATACTGGTCCTCCATCCCCGGCACGATCGCGCGCGCTCCCGCCTTGGAGAGGTGATCCATCAGGTTGTGACCCACCTCGCCGCTCGAGTTCGCGAGCCCTGTGGGAAAGCGTGCGCTCTTCGAGTTGAGCAGGATCTGCGCGGTGCCGATCGTCGACGCATTCAAGAAGATGATCCGCCCGAGGTACTCGCGTGCCTGTTTGGTCTTCGCGTCGATCACACGGACACCCGACGCTCGGTCCCTTCGCTCGTCGTACAGCACGCTCTCCACGATCGCGTCGGTGACGATGGTGAGCTTCCCCGTCTTGTGCGCGGCGGGAAGGCTCGCGCTCAGGCTGCTGAAGTAGCTTCCGAACGAGCAGCCGCGCTGACACTGGTTCCGCGCGCGGCACTTCCCGCGGCCGTTGTGATCGCGCGTCAGGTTGGCGACCCGGAAGATGGTCATGTGCCGCCCGGGATACGCCCGCTCGATCCGTTCCCGCACCCACTTCTCGGCGCAGTTCAGCTCCCACGGAGGGAGCAGCTCACCATCGGGCAGATGGGGCAGGCCTAACGGCTCGCCGGCGATCCCGGCGAAGCGCTCGACGTGGCTGTACCACGGGTCGATGTCCGCATAACGAATCGGCCAGTCGACGCCATGTCCATCGCGGAGGTTGGCCTCGAAGTCGAGATCGCTCCACCGCAGGCAGCCGCGTCCCCACAGCAGGCTGCGTCCTCCGAGGTGATAGCCGCGAATCCAGCGGAAGTCCTGCCCGCCCCCTTCGCTGACGTAAGGATGCTCGCGGTCGTTGACGAAGAAATGCCTGGTCGCCTCGCCGAACGCGTAGTTCCTGCTCTGGATGGGATAGTCGGTCGCGTAGAGCTGCGGCTCGCCGCGCCCCCGATACTCGAGCTCCCACGGCTCCATCCATTCGGTGATGTAGTCCTTCCCGTGCTCCACGTGCCGCCCGCGCTCGACGACGAGCGTGCGCAGCCCGCGCTCGCACAGCTCCTTCGCGGCGAGCCCGCCGGTGATCCCCGAGCCGACGACGATCGCGTCGTAGGGTTCAGTGCGCGGAGGGGACATCTGGTCGGGTGAAGCTCCGGGAGTTGTTGGAACCACAGATGGCCGCAGACGGCCGCAGGAACTGCAAC
>DATBIU010000102.1:0-10943 GCA_036556765.1 Gemmatimonadaceae bacterium
CAGGTCATCCCTCCCGCGCCCTTCCGCAACGAAACGAGCTTCCCGTCGGCCCCGTAGCCCAGCACGCTCGCGCCCGCGCGCATGTCGGCCGGCAGCGGCAGGACGGCGACGGCGATCTGCTGCTCGGCCGTCAGCAGCGGGGCTGTCGACGTCGCTGCGGATTCCTGCGCCAGGAGCGCGACCGAGCAGAGAAGCAGGGCGCACGCAATCCGCAATCCGCGATCCGCAATCGTCAGCAGCATCTCGCCCCCGGTTTCGAATAGCGATCGTCCAGCCGCGCGCGCTCGAATTGCGCGCGCGACATGGGCTCACGGTCTGGATGGTGACGTGCGACGTGCGCTCGATACGCGTCGTAGCGCGGTGCGCCGGCCACGACGTGGAATGCGCGTGCGAGGGCCGCGAAGAACCGTCTCACCCGGGCGGCGGCGATGTCGCTTCGTCGTCAGGATGGGCATCCGGCGCCCGCTCGTCGGCCCGCCGCTCGTCCGCCACCACGCGGTCGGCGAGCACCTCGCTCGGTCCGAGCCGAGCCAGCGCCTCGCGCAGCTTGTCCGTGTCGTACCGGGAGCCGAGCGGCACCGCGACCTCGAGCCCCTGCATGTAGCAGGCGCGGGCGCGGGATGTCTCGCCGCGCCGCACGTAGATGTCGCCCAGGACGCGCAGACACTGCGCGCGATGCACCTCGCTCTTCGCCAGCACGAAGAACCCCAGCGCGCCGGCCGCCAGCGATTCGGCATGCGGAAGGTCGTCCTGCGCCGCCAGCGCCTCGGCGTAATTCAGCGTCGACACGCCAAGCAGCTCGAAGTCGTCCACCTGCCGCGCCGCTTCCATCGCCTGGCGAGCGATCGTCGCCGCGCTCGCGTACCGTCCGCGGTCGAGCGCGGCGGCCGCCTGATTGTTCAGGACGAACGCGACGCCCCAATCGTACCCCGCCCGCCTGAAATGCCAGTACGAATCGAGGAAGAGGCGCTCGGCGTTGTCGAGATCTTCGCGTTGCGCGGCGATCGATCCCATGTTCTGGAGCGCCAGCCCGCGCACCCGGTCATCGACCGGCAGCTCGAGAACGCGCTCGTACAGCGGAATGGCGGCGTCGAACTCGCCCCGCTGATGGTAGACGTTCGCCTCGGCGTTGATGGCCTCGGCGTACAGTGTGTACTCGCCCGCCTTGCGCGCCACCGCGGCGCCTTCGCGCGCCGAGTCGGCCGCCTGCTCCCACCGCGACCACACGCGGTAGAGGTCGGCCTTGCGACACAACGCCAACGCACGGATGGTCCCGTCGCCGCTCCGGGAGGCTGCGTCATAGAGCTGCAGCGCCTCCTCGAGCAACCCCGCTTTCTGTAGCCGCAGTCCTTCATCGAGCTGCTCTCGCTCCGACGCGATCACGTCTGCCCCCTGTCAAGTGGACGCACACGCGCCTCCGCAATGTGCCGCACGAGACTTCGACACCGAACGTTCACCGCGACATAACGACCGGTTGCCCGGCTCCCTGCGTCGCGTCGCTCCTATGGACCCTACAGGAGCACGAGATGCCCCCAACCACCCGCCCCTTGGGCCTGTCGGTCGCCCTCCCCACGCTGCTGCTGGCGCTCAGCGCCGGCTGTGGCGACATGGCGCCCACGAAGTCGATCGAGCCCGAGGCCTCCCTCTCAGAGCGTGCAGGAAGGCAGCCCGAGATGTCGCTGGCGCCCTGCGGGACCGACGTCTCCCCCGCCGCGTCGAGCACGATTGGCCCGGAGGGCGGCGTTCTCTCCGCCGGACCAGCGGTCGTCTTCATTCCTCCCGAAGCGGTTCGGACGCCCACCCGCTTCACGATTCAGCCTCTCGCCGGGAGCACGCTCCGCGTGCGGATCACCGCCCGCGGCCGCGCCCGGTTCGGCTTCGCCCGGCCTATCGCGGTCATGATAGGCTACGCTCACTGCTCGCGCCAGGATTTTATGCGCGGGAACGTGTCGGTTTGGCACGTCGATGACGCGACCGACGCCCCGCTGGAGCGGATGCCGACGATCCACGACCGCCACAACGCGACCGTGGGGTTCCTGGCGACGCACCTCTCCACGTACGCGGTGGCGCATTGAGCAGCTCATGAGGAACGAGGACTGAGGAGTGAGGAGTTGCTCACCCCTCAGGCCTCGTTCCTCATTCGACGGCGAGCTCTCTCGCAAATGGCACCTCAGTCGAGACAGCCGGCTTCCGCCCCCGAATCACGGCCACCCATTCCTTGGCCGAGTCGGCCAGGATGACGATCACCGCCAGCATGAAGAACCCCGCGACGGCGGCGTCGAGGCGGTCGTTGAAGATCATCCGTGCCGCCGCCGTCGCGTCGGCTGCGCCGCGTGGGAGCACGCCGGCCGCGAGCTGATCGGCGAGCAGCCGCGCGTGCGCCAGGAAACCGAGGCGCGGGTCGTCGGAGAAGATCTTCGCCCAGCCGCCGACCATCGTCACCACCACCAGCCACGCCAGCGGGAGCAGCGTGATCGGCGCGTACCGCGCCTTCCCCATCTTGATGATGACCGTCGTCCCCACGCACAGCGCCACGGCGGCGAGCAGCTGATTCGCGATCCCGAACAGCGGCCAGAGCGAGTTGATTCCGCCGAGCGGATCGGTCACCCCCTGGTACAGGAAGTGTCCCCACATCGCGACGAAGATCGCGCTCGACAGCACGATCGCCGGATACCACGACACGCGCCCGAAGGGCTCCCACACGTGGCGGCCCAGGTCCTGAAGCATGAACCGGCCGACGCGCGTGCCCGCATCGAGCGTCGTCAGGATGAACAGCGCCTCGAACATGATGGCGAAGTGATACCAGAGCGCCATCGCGCCGCTCCCGCCGAGCACCTGTGAGAAGATGTTCGCCATCCCCACGGCGAGGCTCGGCGCCCCGCCGGTGCGTGAGAGCATCGTCTCTTCGCCCACCTGCGCGGCGATCGCATTGATCTCCGCCGGGGTGACGGTAAAGCCCCACTGGGCAATGGCGCTGGCCGCCGTTTCCGCCGTGGTGCCGAGCGCCGCGACCGGTGCGTTGATGGCGAAGTAGACGCCGGGCGTCAGCACGCACGCGGCGATGAGCGCCATCACCGCGACGAGAGACTCCATGAGCATCGCCCCGTAGCCGATGGCGCGCGCGTCGGTCTCGTTCTCCAGCATCTTCGGCGTGGTTCCCGACGCGACGAGCGCGTGGAACCCCGAGATGGCGCCGCAGGCGATGGTGATGAAGGCGAAGGGGAACACCTTCCCGGCGAAGATCGGTCCCGTGCCGTCGACGAACTGCGTGAGCGCCGGCATGTTGAGCGGGGGCAGGGCAATGAGGATGCCTAACGCCAACGCGACCACCACCCCGATCTTCACGAACGCCGACAGGTAATCGCGTGGCGCGAGCAGCATCCACACCGGGAGCACCGAGGCGGCGAAGCCGTAGGCCATGATCCACCAGGCCAGCGTCGTCCCCTCGAGCGTGAAGATCTCCGCCAGCGCCGGGCGCGCCGCCACCCACTGGCCGGCGTACACCGACAGCACCAGCAGCACGAGCCCGATCGCCGAGGCCTCGAGCACCTTCCCCGGACGAATCCAGCGGAGGTAGACGCCGAGGAGCATCGCGATGGGAATGGTCAGCGCGATCGTCACCGTGCCCCAGGGGCTGGCGCGCAGCGCGTTGACGACGACCAGCGCCAGCACCGAGATCAGCACGATCATGATCCCGAGCACCGCCACCAGGGCGGTGAATCCCGCGACCGGCCCGATCTCGTCCTTCGCCATTTGGCCGAGCGACTTGCCGTTGCGTCGCACCGACGAGGCGAGGATGACGAAGTCCTGTACCGCGCCGCCGAGCGCGACGCCGACGATGATCCACAGCGCGCCGGGCAGAAATCCGAACTGCGCGGCCAGGGTGGGGCCGACGAGCGGGCCGGGCCCGGCGATCGCCGCGAAGTGATGCCCGAACACGATCCACCGATTGGTGGGAACGTAGTCGCAACCGTCCTCGAGCCGTCGCGATGGCGTGGGGCGCCTCGCATCGAGCGCGAACACCTTCGCGGCGATGATGCGGCTGTAGAATCGATAGGCGACCGCGTAGGTGCACAGCGCGGCGACGAGGAGCCACGCGGCGCTCACCGTCTCGCCGCGGGAGAGGGCGAGCCACGCGAACGCTCCCGCGCCGAGGAGGGAGATCGCGGTCCATCCGACTATCGACAACGGTTTCCGCATGCGTCCGAGGGCGGGATGAGGTCGGATTGCGGCGGTAACTTGTGGCTGGCGGGTAGCGCGGTCAAATGGCGCTTCGCAGGCGCCCCTTTCTTTATTGGTTCATCGGGGATTCCCACGAACGATCTCTGTGGCGGCGCCACGGACGACTGGGACTGCCGAATGACCCCGAATGCCGCGAAGAGCGCATGGCGCCGTAGCATGCCCCACGTGCGGACGAACCTCCCCCGAGTTTCCGTGGTTCACAGGTCGCGGAGCGAAACCCGTCCGCTCGAGCATTCGCGGCATTCGGGTCATTCGGCAGTTCCGGGTGTCCGTGGCCGCTTGTGGACCGCAGCCAGTTGTCACGCAATCGCGAGGTTCCCCGAACAGCCCGGCTCCATCCAGCGCTTTTCCATCGCCCTTGGCGCTACTCCAGCGCCCTCGGTGCTTTGCCGTTCTCCTGCGTCAGTCGTTACCTTCCAGCGACCCAACTCGAGAACTCGTGACACGCTTCGCCCTCATCACGTGTGTGGCCCTCGTTGCGGCCTGCTCACGCGGCCCTGACCCCAACGCGCAAGTCGCTCCCCTGCCGAATCGCCCGCTGGCCGGCCTCGCGGGACAGCAGGTCATCGTCCTTCCCGTACACTACCTGCGACCGGGGGACAGCCTCGGCTGGGCGGCGGCGGTGGAGAGACCGCGGCAGCTATTGAGCGAAGTCGACGATGAGATCGCGTTCGCCCTCGAGGAGCGCGGCTTCCGCACGCGGTGGGTGTTCTCCGAGCAGCTCGTGCGATCGGCGCAGCGCAACGCCGCGCATTCCCCCGACCCGCGCGCCCTCGCGGCCGAGGGACTTCGCCCGCTCGCGCGACGCCGCTCCGATGGGCAGCTCGGCGAGCCATTGGCGTCGCAGCTGCGCGCGCTCGTGGCCCTTCACGGGGCGCGTTATGCGCTGTTCCCGGTGGAGTTGCGCTTCGAGAAGATTGGTGGCGCCGGCCGGGCCGTGCTGCACGTTCTGCTCATCGACGCGCGACTTTCGCGCGCGACGTGGGGCGCCGACGTGTCGGGCGACACCGCCTCGACCTATGGCCGGGGCTCGATCGCGAGCGCCGCGAACAATCTGGCCAACCTCATTGCGGCGCCGTAGCGCGTGCAGCGGGACGCCGCGGCCACGCAACGCCGAACGGCCGAATCGCCCGAATCTGAACGGCAAAGGGCCGAATACGGCAACGACAACTTACTTCCGGAGCGGCAACCACGAGGCCGCTGGTTCGAGCTCATCATACCGGCGCGTTCTGTCCCAGCAGAAACTTCAAGGCTTCCGCCGTTGCCGTATTCGGCCTTTCCGCCGTTCGTGGCCTCTGCGGCGGCTGCCGGCAGCGGCACTCTGCGGTTCACCTTCACCCGCGCGATGACGCGAGCTCACTAGCACGCCTCGAATGCCCATTCCGATAACACTCATCCCCGGCGACGGCATCGGGCCCGGCATCACCGAGGCTACCGTTCGCATCCTCGAGGCCGCCGGCGCCCGGTTCGACTGGGATCGCCAGCTCGCGGGAATGGCCGCCGTCGCCACGCGCGGCGATCCGATGCCTGACGAGACGCTCGAATCGATCGCCCGCACGCGTCTCGCCCTCAAGGGGCCACTCGAGACGCCGGTCGGGTCGGGGTACCGCTCGGTCAACGTCGCGCTCCGCAAGAAGTTCGACCTCTACGCGAACGTGCGGCCCGCGAGATCGGTGACGCAGGGGCGCCGTCGCTACGACAACGTCGACCTCGTCCTCGTGCGCGAGAACACCGAGGGGCTGTACGTCGGCGTCGAGCACTACATCAAGATCGGCGATGATCCCCATGCCGCCGCCGAATCGGTGGCGATCATCACGCGCGCGGGATCGGAGCGCATCCACCGCTACGCCTTCGAGTACGCGGTGAGGCACCAGCGCCGCAAGGTGACCATCGTCCACAAGGCCAACATCCTCAAGTTCTCGCAGGGCCTGTTTCTCGACGTCGGCCGGGAGATCGCCAAGGAATACGCCGGCCGGGTCGAAGTCGAGGAGAAGATCGTCGACGCGATGGCGATGAACCTCGTGATGCGTCCGGAAGCGTTCGACGTCATCGTGACGACCAACCTGTTCGGCGATATCCTGTCCGATCAGATCTCGGGCCTCGTCGGCGGACTCGGACTCGCGCCCGGCGCCAACATCGGGGCGAAGGCGGCGATTTTCGAGGCGGTGCACGGCACCGCGCCCGACATCGCCGACAAGGGCGTGGCCAATCCGGGCGCGCTGCTGCTTGCGGCATGCATGATGCTCGATCACCTTGGCGACCACGCGCGCGCGACCCACATCCGCGACGCGCTGTACTCGACGATTCGGGAGGGAAAGACGCTTACCGGCGACCTCGGCGGCACGGCCACCACCGACGAGTTCACCAACGCGGTGATCGCGAGGTTGCGATGACGCGAGTCCTCCACGTCTCCGACCTGCACTTCGGGAAGCCGGCCGTCCCCGAGCAGATCGAGGCGATCGAGGCCGTCATTCAGGAGGACAAGTTCGACGTCGTCGCCATCTCGGGCGACCTCACACAGCGGGCGCGCTCGGGCGAGTTCCAGCGCGCGCGGGCGTTCATCCGGTTGGCGCAGCGGGTCAGCCGGACCATCGTCGTGCCCGGCAACCATGACGTGAAGTGGTGGCGCGCCCCCATGGAGATCGGCCCGGTCCACGGGATGTACGCCAACTACAAGAAGTACATCGACGAGGACCTCGAGCCGGTGCTGCGCATTCCCGGCGCCACGTTCGTCGGGCTGCTCACCGCGCACGGCGTGTCGCGCCACACGCTCACCTGGAACCTGCGGGACATCGGCGTCATCGGCGCGCTCCGCAAGGCACAGCTCGAGCGCACGGGCCAGGAGTTCGAGCAGTCGGTGCCTGACGACTGGCGCGTGATCGTCATGCACCACAATCCCGTCAAGGGCGAGCTCTCGCAGCGTCACGGCCTCCGCAACACCCCTCGCGTCCTCGGCGCCTTCGCCGACCTCGGCGTGAACCTCGTGCTGTGCGGCCACGACCACCAGGAAGCCGTGCACTACATCGAGCATACCAAACGCGGCACGGTGATCTCCACCGCGGGCACGGTCTCCAACCGCTCGCGCGGCGGCCGCCCGTCCAGCATCAACGCCATCGAGCTCGGCACGCGGAAGATCGACGTCGCGACGCTCATCTGGTCGCGCGAGAAGACGGGATTCGTTCCCGGACCGCAGCGGAGCTTCGCCGCATGAGCGGACTCGCTCGACGGTTGCTGTCGCTGGTGACCGACCAGCTCCCGCTGGAGCTGGACCGTCCGCCCGCGTCGGCCGACGAGCTGCTGGGGCGCTTGCGAGCGCTCGGGTTGAGCGGCATCGATCGGTGCGTCGTAACGCGCAATCGCTCGGTGATGATCTCGTTCCGGCGGGGCGTGCTCCGGCTGCATCGGGGCTATCTCGAGGCGCCGCACGAGGTGCATCGCGCGATCGTCGCCTTCGTCACTGCCCGCACCCGCGGCGCACGACGGGCGGCGCAGCGGGTCATCCTCGAGCATCCGATCCCCTCGGACGAGATGCGACCGCGCCGCGACTCCGCGCACCGTCCGCGCCCCGCCGACATCCCCCTGATCGAGGAGCTGGCCAGGGCGCACGAGCACTACAACGTGATCCTGTTCGGAGGGCGGCTCTCACGCATCGCGATCCGCATCTCGGGTCGAATGCGCAATCGGCTGGGCCAATACAACGCGGCGTGCGCAAGCAGGCGCCCGGCGGAGATCACCATCGGCCGGCGGCACATCCGCCGCCACGGCTGGGAGGAGGCGCTGCACACGCTGCTGCACGAGATGGTGCATCAGTGGCAGGCGGAGAGCGGGATGCCGATCGACCACGGCCGGGAGTTTCGCCGAAAGGCGCGCGAAGTCGGCGTCGAGCCCACCGCGCGCCGCGTCGTCGCGCGGGACGAGATGCGAAAGCGGGCCTGAGGGCGCTATCCCGCGGTGTGGGCCGCGCGGGCGTCGGCCGCGCCCACCCGCACGCGAACGGCATTCATGTCGCGGACGGGACGCACCTCCACGCATCCGGTTTGCGCCCATGGGAAGTGCGACGCGATCTCGATGGCCTCGTCAATGTCCCTGGCCTCGATCAGGTTGAAGCCACCCAGCATCTCCTTGGTCTCGGCGAAGGGCCCATCGGTCGCCTTCACGCGGCCATTCCGAATGCGCACCGACTTCGCCGTTCTCGGGCTCTCCAGCATCTGCGACTCGATGAGACGCCCTTCGTCGCGGAGCCCGTCGGCATGGGCGAAGCAATCGCGCATCATCGCGTCCGCTTCCGCGCCGGGCTGCGGTTCCAGGAGGGGTTCCTCGTTGTAGATCAGCAGCATGAACTTCATGGCGGGCCTCACGAAAGCCGTTGGTCGAGGTGGGCAAGTGCGCTCATTGCCCACCCGGAGTATACCTCCGCGAAAGCGCCAGAGTCACCCTCGACTCCCTCTCGCGGCCTCACCCGGCTATCATCCGGCCCATGCAAGATTTCTACAATATCGACTCGCTCCTGAGCGAAGAGGAAATAGCGGTCCGCGACTCGGTGCGCCGCTTCGTCGACGACAACGTGCTCCCCATCATTGGCGAGTGCTACGTGGAGGGGCGTTTCCCGCGGGAGATCGTCCCCGGCCTCGCCGAGCTCGGCGTCTTCGGCGCCAACCTGCCCGAGGAATACGGCTGCGCCGGCCTCAACAACGTCGCCTATGGGCTCATCATGCAGGAGCTCGAGCGCGGCGACTCCGGCGTGCGCTCCTTCGCCTCCGTGCAGGGCGCGCTCGTCATGTACCCCATCTATGCGTTCGGAAGCGAGGAGCAGAAACAGCACTACCTGCCAAAGATGGCCGCCGGCGAGATCATCGGCTGCTTCGGCCTCACCGAGCCCGACTTCGGCTCGAATCCCGCCGGCATGATCACCATGGCTCGCGAGCAATCCGACGGGTCGTGGGTGATCAACGGAGCCAAGATGTGGATCACCAACGGCTCCACGGCGCAGGTGGCGATCGTCTGGGCCAAGACGAACGACGACAAGGATCAGCGCTCGATTCGCGGCTTCATCGTGCCGACGAGCTCCAAGGGTTTTCGCGCCAAGGACCAGAAGGGAAAGCTGTCTCTCCGCGCGTCGGACACGAGCGAGCTGGTTCTCGAGGATGTGCGTGTGCCGAAGGACGCACTCCTTCCCAAGTCGGGTGGCCTGAAGAGTCCCCTGATGTGCCTCACCCAGGCGCGCTACGGTATCTCCTGGGGCGCGCTCGGGGCGGCGATCGCCTGCTTCGAGGAGGCATCCTCGTACGCGAAAACGCGCATCATGTTCGACCGGCCCATCGGCGGCTTCCAGCTCCAGCAGCTGAGGCTGGCCGAGATGCTCACCGAGATCGTCAAGGGACAGCTTCTGTGCGTGCAGCTCGGCCGCCTCAAGGACCGCGGCGAGTTCACGCCGCAGCAGGTCTCGCTCGCCAAGCGCAACAACGTGCACATCGCCACCGACATCGCGCGGGAGGCACGCCGCCTGCTTGGAGCGAACGGCATCCTCGCCGAGTACTCGGCCATGCGGCACATGGCAAACCTGGAGAGCGTGTACACCTACGAGGGCACGCACGACGTGCATACCCTCGTGCTCGGCCAGGCGGTGACGGGACTCAACGCGTTCGGAGCGTGACGTGAAGATCGCCGTGTGCATCAAGCGCGTGCCCGACATGGAATCACGCTTCAGAATCACTGCCGATGGCAGGCTGGTCGATGAGGCGGGACTCAAGTTCGACATGAGCGACTTCGACGGATACGCGGTCGAGGTGGCGCTCCAGCTTACGGAGAAGGCTCCGCCAGGCGAGGTGGTGGTGGTATCGCTCGGGCCGGACGCCGTGCAGGAAGTGCTGCGCAAGGCGCTGAGCATGGGCGCCGCGCGCGCGATTCACCTCAAGGCCGATCGCGTGCCCGCCGACGGGTTCGCGGTCGCCCGCGCGCTCGCGGCCGAGCTCCAGGGCGGCGGCTACGATCTGATCATGTTCGGCAAGCACGCGATGGACACGATGAGCGGCGTCGTCGGACCCATGACCGCCGAGCTGCTCGGGCTGCCTAACGTCTCGGCCGCCTCGAAGCTGGACATTGCATCGGGTAAGGGGACGGCTCGCCGCGAGCTCGAGGGCGGCGCGGAAATCGTCGAGTTTCCACTCCCCGCGGTCGTGAGCATCGACGAGGGCATTGCCAGGCCGCGGTACCCCTCGCTCAAGGGCATCATGGCGGCGAAGAAGAAGCCACTCGAGACGAAGCCCGCGCAGCTCGACGTGGCCCGTCTCGAGGTGACGAAGACCGAGCTTCCCGCCGATCGACAGGGCGGGCGCATCATCGGCGAAGGAGCCGCCGCCGTGCCGGAGCTGGTGAGGCTTCTCCAGACGGAAGCGAAGGTGCTGTGATGGCCAACGTGCTGGCATTCGCCGAGTCGCGCGGTGGCGAGCTTCGCAAGGTCGCGCTCGAGACTCTGACGGCGGCGCGAACGCTCGCGGACGCGGCGGGGGGCGAAGTTCACGCTCTCCTGATGGGGGGGCCGGGAATCACGTCCAAGGCCGAGCAGCTGGGCCGTCATGGGGCCGACATCGTACTGGTGGTGGAGCACCCCGCGCTGGCCAACCATAGCGCCGAAGTCGCGGCCGCCACGGCCGCCGCGCGCGCCAAGGAAGGGGCCTACGGCGCGGTCGTGTTCAGCGCTT
>DATBIU010000103.1:0-7954 GCA_036556765.1 Gemmatimonadaceae bacterium
CGCCGCCGCCGCCTCATCAGATGAGCAACGGCGGCCATGCCGCCGTTGCCTTACCACCCCGCGACCCCTCGATCCCGCGACCCCTCGACCCCCGGGCTTCTCACAATCCTTACACCCGCCACTATTGACGCGAATCCCGGCAATGCTAAATATCCAGCACACTGCTGCATTTTCAACATCCAGGAGCGACCATGAGCCCTGCCCAAACGCCTCCCCTCTCCCGACGAGAGCGGCAGATCATGGACGTCATTTACGCGCGCGGCCGGGCCACGGCCGCTGAAGTGATGGAAGCGCTCCCCGATCCGCCAACGTATTCCGCCGTGCGGGCTCTCCTGCGCGTCCTGCTCGACAAGGGACACCTCCGGTTCGAGCATGATGGCCCGCGCTATGTGTACCTGCCCACCGTCCCGCGCAACACCGCGCGGCAGTCCGCGCTGCGGCAGGTGCTCCGTACGTTCTTCGACGGCTCCGCCTCACAGGCCGTCGCGGCGCTCCTCGATATGTCCGCGTCGAAGATGACCGAAGAGGAGCTGGACCAGCTTCAACGCCTGATCGATCAGGCGAAGGTGGAGGGACGATGAGTCAGCTGTGGTCGGATCCCTGGATCGAGGCCATCCTCGCTGCCGCGCTCCGCGGCACACCCCTGCTTCTCCTGGCCGGCGCGGGCACCATCGTGTGGCGGCGCTCATCGGCCGCGGCACGTCATCTCGTGTGGCTGGTCGCGATCGCGTCGGTGCTCGCGCTGCCACTCCTCTCCGCGTGGCTCCCGGCGTGGCGGGTCGCGGTGCTGCCGCCGTCCGCGGTCGCCGCGCCCCCGGCCGAGGCGATCGCGACGCTGCCGGAGGCGATGGCACCGACGGCCTCGTCGAACGTTCCCAAGGACGTCTCCATCACCACGCCGGCACCCGACGCGCCGCTCGCGTTCGAGGCACCCGCCGCACCTCGCGATTGGGGACGCATCGCGTTCTTCGTCTGGTGTCTCGGCGCCTCGCTCGTCGCGCTGCCGATGGTGCTCGGTCACGTGCGCGTGCGGCGGCTCTCGAGGAGCGCCCGCCCAGCGGTCGGCGGCGCGTGGGGCGAGTTGGCCTCCGTTCTCCCTCGGCAGCTTGGGCTGGCCGGCCGCGTTCGCGTGCTGGTGAGCGAGCGCGCGACGATGCCGATGGCGTTCGGCTGCGCGAATCCCACGGTTCTCCTGCCGGCGAACGCCGAGCAGTGGCCGTTCGCGCGGCGCCGCGACGTCATGATGCACGAGCTCGCTCACGTCGCGCGGCGTGACTGTCTCACGCAGCTGGTCGCGCAGGCCGCATGCGCGCTCTATTGGTTCAACCCACTCGTCTGGATCGCTGCGCGCGCCCTTCGTGGTGAGCGCGAGCGCGCCTGTGATGACGTCGTCGTTCGCGCCGGAGCGCGGCCCTCCGAGTACGCGACGCATCTTCTCCAGGTTGCACGCGACCTCCGCGTTCCTCGCGCCACGTCGCTGGCAACGGTCTGCATGGCGCGTCGCTCACAGCTCTCCGATCGCCTGCTCGCGATCCTCGACGAGCGACGCAACCGGCGGACCGTGTCACGGCGCTTCGCGGTGCCCGCATGGCTCGTCGCGACGCTGATCCTGATTCCGGCCGCGGCGTTCGTTCCGTCGCGCGCCCTCGGAACGCTCCCGGTGATCGTGTCGGCGATCGTCCCGTCGGAAGGAATCGTGGCGGAGCGAGCGACCGTCGCGCGGGGAAAGGACGCTGCCCGCGGCCAGGTCGTGCGCGTGTTCACCGCCGACGATCTGCTCGGCGAGCCGACGCAGTGCGATTACAGCAAGAAAGGCAACACCAGCGTCTCCCGGAACAGCGATGATGAAAAGGAGACCTGGCGCGCCCACATCTCCTCGGGCGATTGCGACGTCACCATTCGCGCGATCGGCAAGGTGCGGTTCGCGAGCGACCTGTCGGACGTGCAGAGCGTCCCCGCCGGTGGCTCGTTCATGCTCACCGAGAGCGATGCGCTGACGACGCGCCGCATCGAGATTCGCCCCGACGGCTCGGGCGGCATGACGCGGAAGTTCACCGTCGACGGAGTGGAGCGCCCGTGGGATGATGAAGGCCGCCGCTGGCTGTCGACAGTGCTTGTCGCCCTCGAGCGTCGCACGGCATTCACCGCCGATACCCGCGTTCCCGCGCTCTACAAGGAGGGCGGCGTCGACGCCGTGCTGGGGGAGATCGCCCGCCTGTCCGGGGACCACGCGCGCCGCCGGTACTTCGAGGCGCTGTTCGAGGCCACCCCCTCGCTGAGCGAAGGCGAGACGCGGCGGGCGCTCGAGATCGCCGGTCAAATGGACTCCGACTTCGAGGTGGCGCAGACCCTCATCGCGATCGCGAAGACGGGGAAAGTGGGCGGCGGGTCGGCGGCCTACCTCCAGGCCGTCCGCAACATCGAGTCCGACTTCGAGACGCGCCGGGTGCTTACCGCCCTGCTCAAGGCGACCACCCCCGACGCCGAGGCGATGACGCTGCTGCTTGGCGTCGCCGACAACATCGAGTCCGACTTCGAGTTGGCGCAGCTGCTCGTGGAAGTGTCGTCCCGTGGTCTGGCGACCAGCACCACCCGCGACGCGTACTTCAAGGCCGTGAGTACGATCGAGTCCGACTTCGAGCGCCGGCGTGTGCTGTCGTCGATCCTGAAGCGCTCTGAGAACTCGACCGAGGTGCAGACCCACCTGCTCCAGGCCGCATCCGGCATCGAGTCCGACTTCGAGCTCGCGTCCTTCCTCGTGTCGTTCGCGGCGAAGTACCCCGAGATGAACGCGGGGATACGAGAGAGCTTCATGAAGGCGGCGGACAGCATCGATTCCGAGCACGAATACGGCCGGGTGATGCAGTCGGTGCGCGGGACCGCGAGGAGAACGAGCGGAACGTTCTAGGACGCGCATGAGGAGGGAGGAATGAGGAGTGAGGAGATCGGCTTCCTCACTCCTCATTTCTTATCCTTTATTGGAGTATTCGTGGCACGCCCCTTCCATCCTCACCCACGCATGAGAAGAAAACGCATGGGTGCGCCGGAAGCGGCGCTGCGCGGGGCGATCTCGGGAGCGCTCGCGGGAGCGGCGATGCTGGTGGCCGAGCACATCGGAGAGGCCGCCGATCTCGCGCGAGGACCGACGGTTGGGGAACGGTGGGCGTCGCGGCTCGGCCAGAGTCGCCGGTCCAGGCGCGGCATGATCGCCGGCTGGGCCACGCACCTCGCCTATTCAGCGCTGCTCGGCGCCGCCTACGGCGTGGTGAGAAACCTCGGTCAGCTCTCGCGCCCCGCGGAAGGGCTCGTCGCCAGTGCGCTCGCGTACGCGGCCTGGCTGCCCAACCGGACGCCCGCACCCAAGCGCGCCCGGCGTCTGAAGAAGCTCGCGGCGCAACAGAGTCCCATCCTGTACTCCGGCGCGCTCATGAGCGGGTTCGAGGCGATCTCGAAGCGCTGATGCGCTTGCCGTTCTCACGACCCGCTGGCGAGCTTTCCCGAAAACCCGCGCTTTTCGTGGAGCCCTCGTTGCGCCTGTACCGAATACCGATCGTGGCTGTGGCGGCGCTGGCGGCCGCCTGTGGAGGCGGGCGACGCTCGCCATCCCTCGAGGCGCCGTCCGCTCCCGAGGCGATCTCGCTCCTGGGCGTCCCGCTTCACGCCGCGCGTGACACCGCCGGGCTCATCGCGCGCGCCGACGCCGAGCTGGCCGCCGATCCCGACAACGTCACCCGGATCATCAACGCCGGCATCGCGCGCGCTGCGGCACGGCGGTTCAATTCGGCGATCGAGATGTACACGCGGGGGATCGAGAAGTATCCCGATGAAGCGCGTCTCTATCGGTTCCGAGGCCATCGGTATCTCTCGCTGCGGCGGTTCGACGACGCGGTGCGCGACCTCGAGCGCGCCGTGGTGCTGGATTCCACCAACTACGACATCGCCTATCATCTCGCGCTCGCGTACTACCTCACGCAGCGCTACGGCGACGCCGTGTCCGCGATCGACAGGTGCATGGAGTTCGCCGAGAACCAGAAGTGGCAGGCGGTCGAGGAGGCGCGCATCAATCCGATCTGGTACCGCAGCTGCATGTCGATCAAGACCGACGATGACGCACGCGCCGCGATGCTCGACTGGCGATACCGCGCTCTGCGTCGCGACGGCAAGCAGGCGGACGCGCGGCGTCTCGCGCGCGCGGTGCGCGAGGGGTGGACGGTGGATGAGAACACACCCTATTACCGTGCCCTGCTCTTCTACCGCGGCATCCGCGATGAGACGTCGACGCTCGACTCCCTTTCGGCCGCCGGCGAGCTGGCGTTCGTGACCGGCGCCTACGGCGTGGCGAGCTGGCACCTCATGGAGGGCGACACCGCGCGCGCGCGTACGTTGTTCGAGCGGATCGTGGCGACCGATCAATGGCCCGCGTTCGGCTTCGTGGCAGCAGAAGTTGATTTGGCGCGTATGAAGTCCGCTGACCCTTGACTCCCGACCCCTAAGCAAACCCCGCCAGCTTCTCCAGCACCGCGCCCAGATCAGGCCTTTCCTCGAGCACCGGAGCCACCGGATCACTCGTCAAGCGCTCCATCCGCTCGATCGCCGTCTTGATCGTGAAGGCCCTGGGGTCGAGTGAATCGTTCACCTCATCCCACAGCAACGGCATCGACACCGTCGCTCCGGGCAAGGGCCTGACGCTGAACGGTGCGACGATCGTCTGGCCGTGACGGTTCTGGAGATAGTCGAGGTAGACCTTGTCGCCGCGCTTCGTCACGTGCCGGGTGATCGTCGCGATGTCCTTGAGGTCGCGGAGCACCACGCGCGCGAGGAGCTCGCCGAGCGTGCGTGACTGTGCGTACGTGCACTGACGACCGAGCGGAAGCATGATGTGCAGTCCCGTCTTCCCGGTGGTCTTGATGTAGCTCGGCAGCCCCACCGACTCGCACAGCGCCCGAAGCGCATTCGCGCAGCGGATCACGTCCGAGAACGGCGCCTCCTTCGGATCCAGATCGAGCACGCACCAGTCGCACAGCTCCAGCGATCCCACACGGCTCGCCCAGATATGCAGTGGGATGGTTCCCAGGTTCGCGACGTAGAGCAGCGACTCCTCGTCGTCGCAGACGAAGTAGCGGATCTCGCGCTGGGTGTCCTCGCTCCAGATTCGCACGGTGCGCATCCATTCGGGGGCGAACTCGGGCGCGTCCTTCTGATAGAACGATTTGCCGTCGATTCCATCGGGAAATCGCGTCATCACCACCGGCCGGTTCCGGAGATACGGGAGAATCCACCGCGACACCGCCCGGTAATAATCGATCATGTCGCCCTTCGTGTACCGCTCGGCAGGCCAGTAGATCTTCTTGAGGTTCGAGAAGCTGATCGTCTTCTTCACCGGCCCTTGCGGCGCCGCCGGCGGCGGCTCGCTGACGACCGCCGGAGCGGCCTCCTGCTCCTCCACGTGCGCGATCCCTTGTCGAACGCAGTCCTGCGGCCGCTTGTCCGATCGCGCGCGCAGGTATGCTGCGTGTCGCAACAGGCCGTCCGGCGTCCACTCGCGGAACCGCACCTCGCAGACGTGAACGGGATCCACCCACGTCGTCGTCTTCGTGTCGGGGATGACGTCGGTGGCCACGCCGTCGATCATCGGTCCGCGACAGGGCGCCCCAGCTCGCGTGATTGGCCCGAGCAGGTCCCCGAGCTCGCGCAGCAGCTCGTCGGTGAACCCGGTGCCGACGCGGCCGGCATACACGAGCTCCCCGTTCACGTAGTCGGCGAGCTGCAGTGCGCCGAGGCTCGCGCGGGATCCCTTGGGCTGGGTGAAGCCGACGATCACGAAGTCGCCCGTCGCTTCCGCCTTGATCTTGAGCCATTGGCCAAAGCGTCCGGCGCGATACGGCGCGTCGGCCTTCTTGGCGATGATTCCCTCGAGCCCGAGCTTGCCCACCTGCTCGAGAAATGCCTCGCCCTCGCGGTCGATGTGGTCGAGCAGCCGCACCGGGCCGAGCTTCGGCACCGCCTGCGTCAACAGCTCCTTCCGCCTGACGAGTGGGAGCGGACGCAGGTCCAGATCGTCGACCGCGAGCAGGTCGAACGCGTAGAAGGTGGCGGGCAGCTCGACGGCCGCGCGGCGGATGTCGATCTCCGACGACAGGCGGCCGCGCTTCTGGAGACGCGCGAAGCTCGGCCTCCCTTCCGCATCGAGGACGACCACCTCGCCATCGATGATCAGCTCATCGATCGGCAGCGCCTTGATCGCGCGCGCGATCTCGGGGAAGACCGCGGTGTAGTCGTTGCCGTTGCGCGTGAGGAGGAGCGCCTCGCCCTTCGACTTGCTCGCGATGAGGCGGTATCCATCGAGCTTGAGCTCGAAGACCCAGCCATCGCGCGTGAACGCCTCGTCCGCCGGCTCGCACAGCATCGGCTGAACCGATCGTGGCTCGACGCGTCCCTTCGTCGCGCCAGCTTTTTCGACCGCCGCTCGAAGCCGGGACCCCGGCGTTTCCCCCGCCAGCATCTCCTCGACGGTGACGCCGGAGAGCACCGACTCCTCGGGAAACTGGTCGCCCGGAGATTTCATCCAGGCGTCGCGCTCCTTGATGAGCAGCCAGTCCTTCTCGCTCCTCTTGATCTTCACCAGCGTCCACTTGCCGTGGAGCTTGTAGCCCTTGAGCTCGAAGAGCAGCTTCCCTTTCTCGAGCCCCTCGCGCCAATCCTCGAGCGGCACCCACTCGCCGCGGTCCCACACGATCACCGCCCCGGCGCCATAGTTCCCCTTCGGGATGATCCCCTCGAAGTCGCCGTACTCGATGGGGTGATCCTCCACGCGCACGGCGAGCCGCTTGTCGTTCTGGTCGTACGAGGGGCCCTTTGGCACGGCCCACGAGCGCAGGACCCCCTCCATCTCGAGCCGGAGATCGAAGTGGAGCTGCCGCGCGGCGTGCTTGTGCACGACGAACAGCCGTCCGAGGACGGGCGACACCGTCCCCATCGGCTCGGTCGTGCGGTCCGGAGAGCGCTTGGCGCGGTAGGTCCCGAGGCTGTCGTCGGGTGGAGGGGTGTTAGTAATTAGTCACCTCTTGCATCCAACTGCGTACCAGGTAAGAGTTTCCTTGAGCGCGCTCCGCTCGTCTCATTCGCGCCCCCATCCAGGCTGCCGACCATGCCCCCTCGTTCAATAGCTACCGCTACGATCTCGTTCGGCCTCGTCTCGGTTCCGGTCAACCTGTACTCGTCCTCGGAGTCGAAGAGCAGCGTGTCGTTCAACATGCTTCACAAGAAGTGCAACACGCGGCTGAAGCAGCAATACACCTGTCCGAAGGACAACGAGATCGTCGGACGTGACGACACCGTCAAGGGATACGAGTTCGCGAAGGACCAGTACGTGGTCTTCACGGCCGAGGAGCTGAAGGCGCTGGACGAAAAGGCGACGGGGATGATCGAGGTCGTCGAGTTCGTCCCGCTCGAGAAGGTGGACCGGGAATACGTCGACAAAGTGTATTACCTGGGCCCCGATAAGGGAGGGGATCGCGCGTATCGCTTGCTGTGCGAGGCCCTTCGGGAGACGGGCCGCGCGGCGCTCGGTCAGTACGCCGCGCGCGGGGGGCAGAGTCTCGTCCTCCTGCGTCCGCTAAACGGCGTCCTCGCGATGGAGCAGCTCAAGTACGCCGATGAGGTGCGGAGCCCCGCCGAGGTGACGGTTCCGCCCGGTGAGGTGAAGCCGGCGGAGCTGGCGCTCGCGAAGCAGCTGATCGACCAGCTCGTCAACGAGTCGTTCGAGCCGCAGAAGTACAAGGACACCGTTCGCGAGCGCGTGCTCGAGGCGATCCAGCGCAAGGTCGACGGTCAGGACATCACGTCCGACGTCCAGCCCGATTCGAGCGGCAAGATCCTCGATCTCATGGAAGCGCTGAAGGCGAGCCTCACCAAGACGTCGAAGCCGGACACCGAGCCCGGACGCATGGTGTCA